>JAHFQG010000063.1 GCA_023266415.1 Francisellaceae bacterium
AAACTGTATCCGCTGTAAATTTACCGATTGTGTGGAAGTGTGCCCGGTCGATTGCTTCCATGAAGGCCCCAATATGCTGATTATTGATCCGGACGAATGTATCGATTGTGCCCTCTGTGTGCCTGAATGTCCCGCTAATGCCATTTTTTCAGAAGACGAAGTTCCGGCCGATCAGCAAGATTTCATTGCCTTGAATGCTCAATATGCCCAAGAATGGCCGGTCATCACCCAGCATAAAGAACCATCGCCAGAGGCAGAAAGCTGGAATGGGACGCCAGACAAACGGCAATATTTGTTGGAGTGAGTGATTGCCTTACCCATGGATCTGAACAAACAAAATAACGAGTTAATATGCTGACTAATATATCTTTATCCGCCCTGTTAAGCCTATTTTGTCTCTTAGGGTTAGCCTTTGGAGTCTATCTAGAGCACAGTGTCGGGTTACACCCCTGTCCGTTATGTTGGGTACAACGCTTTTTTTATGGAACAGCAGGCCTTTGTTTTGCCTGGACTGCCTGGCGTGCTTCCAAGGCGGCGTTGTGGGGGGGCATTGTCAGCGTTTTTCTGGGGGGGGCAGTTGCAGCGCAACAAATCCATATCCAGTCTATGCTTAATCCACCGTCTTGTACGGCTGGGATAGAATATTTGTTTGCCACTTTCCCCCTTTGGGAGTTCATGCTGGTCCTACTGCGAGGCACAGCTGATTGCGCTGAAGTGACTTGGCGCTTTCTAGGCTTGAGTTTGGCAGAATGGTCGTTGGGGGCGTTTGGAGTGTTATTGTTGGGCGGATTGTATGTTTTGTCTTCCCAGGGTTATGCTGGAAAAGCGGAACTTACACACAAGTAAGGGAGGGAGGCGGCCTTGCCTCACACCCTTAACCATCCTGGTTTCCCCTTCACAGCAGTCTGTTTTGGGAGCCTTTATTCATCCTTGGGGTCATCCATAACGGGCTCACTATAACAAAAGCAAGGGTTGAATACAGTGGCCCATCGCCCGAAAGCGTGTAAGTCTTTTCTCACAAAGACCTCAGTCATCCACGTGGGTTTTGATTACCCCCTTGACTCTCATGTCGCATCGCCGTATTACTAGAAATATCCCTTCTTAGGACAGGATTTTTATATGGATCTTGGTGCCCTCAGCCCGAACAGCCCCGAATTCGACACCTTAGACCGAGTGATCCAAGCCTGGCTACAAGAACGACAAGCACTCATTGTGGCTTTAAACCATCTGATTAACCTCAGACCCTTTCCTGTCCCCACCGTGGTCAAACCCACTTTAACAGAGTTTTGTGCGTGTTTGGTGGATTATGCCTCCAAAGGGCAATTTGAGGTTTTTGAAAAAATATTCGAAGCCAGTCATCTGGAAAATTCTAAAGAGTTTAATCGAAACTCTCTCATCCGCTTGTTCCAATCTACCCTCAAAGCGGTGGATTTTCATGATAAGTACATGAAAGCGACAACCTATTCTGAATTAGAGGGAGATCTGTCTGCCTTAAGTGAAGCCCTAGCAGGGCGATTAGAATCGGAAGATGAACTGATCACTCTCTATATGAGTGCGACACACACATTAAGCCCTAAAAGGTCCCGCCAGTCTTTTTTATAAAAGGCTTAGATAACAAAAATTCCCCTCGGTACACCACAGAGGTGGGGCCGGATAAGTATAAAGGATGCCCTTTGCCTTGCCATTGAACGGTCAGACTTCCGCCAGGTAAATCCACCCGCACTTGAGCACCCAACGTTTGGTTTAACACCCCAGACGCCACGGCCGCAGCAGCGCCACTTCCACACGCCAAAGTTTCACCCACGCCTCGTTCGAATACCCGTAACTTAATGTGATTGCGGGCCAAAATTTGGCAAAACCCAACATTGATCCCTTCTGGAAAGGCACTGTGCTTCTGTAACGCACGTCCAATGCGCTCAACGGCGAACTGTTGAGGATTGGTGCAAAAATGCGTTGCATGCGGGTTGCCCATCGAGAGGGCATGAAGAGTAATAACATCATGATGAATATCCACCTCATATCGATTGGGATGGATACGGTTGGCCACAATGGGAATGTCCGCAGGTTCGGTTTTGGGTTCACCGAGCTCAATGCGAAGTTCATCTTGATCGTCCCAGAGAGCTCGCATAGATGATGTGAGGGTTTCAAAGAGAATGTCTTTTCTAAATACAAGATGATTGTCTTTTAAATAGCGGGCCACACACCGTGCCCCATTGCCACATTGCGCAACTTCACGGCCATCTCGATTGAAAATACGATAGAAAAAGTCGTATTGGGGAGAGGTAGGTGGATCGATAAGCAAAACTTGATCACACCCAATGCCAAAGTGCCGATGGGCCAAATAACGAATGAGCTTTCGGCTGGTGGGCACAAATTGAGAAATGTTATCGAGGATAACAAAATCATTGCCCAAGGCATGCATTTTAGTAAAATGAATTAGTAAACTCATATTGGCCTTGTCGCATAAACAGTCGTCACCCCAGCAAAGGCTGGTATCGTCACCCCAGCGAAAGCTGGGGTCTAGTCTAAACCCCAGCAAAGGCTGGTATCGTCACCCCAGCGAAGGCTGGGGTCTAGTCTAAACCCCAGCAAAGGCTGGTATCGTCACCCCAGCGAAGGCTGGGGTCCAGTCTAATAATACTGAGTTACCATAAAAATGGCAAAGAAGTTAATTGATTAACTCTTTTTCCCACAAATCTGCCCAAATCTCTCGATGCCGAATAAGACAAGCTTGTCCATCTTTAACCAATACCTCAGCGGCCCGTAGGCGGCTATTGTACTGATTGCTCATCGTAAAACCGTATGCCCCAGTTTTCAGAATAGCCAACAGCATACCCGGGGCCAAAGGATGCGGAAAATCTCGGTCTAAGGCTAAAAAATCACCCGTTTCACATAAAGGGCCCACCACATCGTAACGATACGGGGGTGAGCTGGCGGGCGATGGCTCCACGGCTACGATGGGATGCCATGCTTGATACAAAGTGGGACGGAGTAAATCATTCATGCCCGCATCCACAATAGCGAACTGTTTGGTATGGGTGACTTTAATGTATTCACAGCGAGTGAGGAGCAGCCCAGCATCGGCGATTAAAGAGCGGCCTGGCTCTAAAAAGAGGGTGTAGGGGGTACTGGCCATTTTTTGCGCCAAAGCATGTCCATATTCTGCTAAAGAAGGGGAGATTTCTTCTTGATAAGACACTCCCAGCCCGCCGCCCATGTCGATGTGTTGCAGAGGTGGGCCTTGCTCGGATAACCGCGTGGCCCACTGTAAAAGTACGTCACACGCGCTTAGGAAAGGTGTTAAGGAAAGAATTTGAGAGCCGATATGGCAAGCAATGCCCTTTATTTCAATGTTAGGAAGTTTGCTGGCTTTTTTGTAGGCCTCTGCCGTGGTTTTTTCATCTAACCCAAATTTGTTTTCTAATAGGCCTGTGGTCATATAAGGATGGGTTTCCACCGAAATATTGGGGTTCAGGCGTATGGCAATGGGGGCTTTGACGTTTAAATGTTGGGCAATGGTCTGCAGGCGTTCTAATTCTTCCAACGATTCTACATTAAAGCACGCAATGCCAACACGGAGCGCCCGTTCTATTTCCAGAGCGGTTTTACCCACACCTGAAAAAACTATTTTTGTTGGCTCCCCCCCTGCCAACAACACCTTTTCCAATTCTCCTTGGGAAACAATATCAAACCCCGCTCCCAAAGAAGCCAATTTTTTCAAGATAGTTAAATTACTATTTGCCTTTACGGCATAACAAATTTGATGTTTTTGTTGGCCCAAAGCCGTCTTTAACTGTAAAAAGGCTTTTTCCAAGGTTTGATAAAAGTACACATAAGTGGGGGTGCCAAAGGTTTGGGCAATTGAAGCGAGGGAAACATTCATAAAAGGGCCTTTTAGTTACGTAGGGGGCCAATGGCACAAACCCTCTTCTGCCTGATCTGCATCAGGGTGTAGGGGCGAGGCGTGCCTCGCCCGCAGGTTCTGGCGGCAAAACCAACGGCCCACTCTGGCCGCAGCCAGTTAAATAAATTACAAGCGCCCAAACGCTTAGGCAAAACCATCGATCCATTGATATAATTCTCAACATTCAACCCAAGGATAATTGTATGCTAGACACCCTCGTAATAGAACCCCCCCAGAAAGCAAAAGCTTCCGTAATTTTACTTCACGGATTGGGTGCCAGTGGGCATGATTTTGCTTTTGTGGTACCCGAATTAAAATTACCTTCCGATCATACTATTCGATTCGTATTTCCACACGCCCCCGAGCAACCCGTTTCCTTGAATGAAGGCCATATCATGCCGGCTTGGTATGATATTTTTGGGCTGGGGATGCATTCAAAGGAAGATACCCAAGGGATCCGTCAGGCTGCCACGAGGGTTCAAAAACTCATTGAAAGCGAAGAAGCCAAAGGCATTGAGCCTCATCGTATTGTGTTGGGTGGATTTTCGCAGGGCGGGGCAATGGCTCTTTATACCGCCCTCCGATATCCGAAATCTTTAGGGGGTGTGTTAGCGCTGTCCACTTATTTGCCTGTGGCCGATACGCTACTGGCTGAAAAATCAGCGGCCAATCAACAAACCCCCATTTGGATGGCCCATGGACTGCAAGATTTGGTGGTGAGCATGTCACTGGCGCAATATTCCTTAGAGTATCTTGAAAAATTACAATACCCTGTACAATTCCAAACATATCCCATGGCGCATACTCTCAGCAGCTCAGAATTGAAAGCCATAGGGCAATGGTTGCAACGCAGGCTTGTGGAATGAAAGTACGCATCGCAACCCGTCAAAGTGCCTTGGCTTTATGGCAAGCTCACCATGTGGCCAACTGTTTAAAACAGCATTTTTCAAACATAAATATCACGCTTGTCCCTCTTATCACCACAGGTGATAAAACCCTAGACACCGATTTGTCTAAAATCGGCGGCAAGGGGGTGTTTGTAAAAGAATTGGAACACGCTTTACTCAGCCATGAAGCCGATATGGCGGTACATTCTTTAAAAGATATGCCTTCTATTTTACCAGAAGGCCTTACTTTGGCAGCCATTGGGCAGCGAGAGTCCGTTGAAGATGTGTTGGTGACAGAAGCGGGGCTGCATTGGCAAGATTTGCCTCAGGGGGCGCTCATTGGCACTTCCAGTTTACGACGTTCCATACAATTTAAAGCGCTACGCCCGGATTGTGTTATTCGTTTATTGCGGGGAAATGTGCCCACTCGGCTTCAAAAATGGCACCATGAAGGGTTGACCGGTATTTTATTGGCCAGAGCTGGGCTCATCCGACTAAATTTAAGTACCAGTACCCCCCATACCGTTCTTTCGATTGAAGACATGTTACCTGCGGTGGGGCAAGGGGCGATTGCGGTGGAATGTCGTGAGCAGGACACTTTTTTATTGACGATGGTGCAACAAGCGTTTCACCATGAACCTACCTCAGTGTGTATTCAAGCCGAGCGGGCACTGAATTTGGCGTTGGGGGGCAGTTGTCAGGTGCCCGTGGCCGGGTTGGCCGTACTTATAAAAGGGATGATACAGTTAAAGGCACGGGTTGGATGTTTGGATGGGTGTTCTTATTTATCTGCACAAACAATAGGGTACGCAGAAGAGGCAGAACTATTGGGGAAGTCAGTTGCAGAACTATTGCGAAATCAAGGGGCAGGAGATGTCATTGAAACCGTACGACAGCGTGGGTTTTTCGCCTAAATTGAGTGAGGCCTTAACGGGGTGTGGGGTTTGGATCCCCCGTCCGAAAACTTTATCACACAGCCTCAAAGAAGCTATCGAAATTTATGGGGGAACCCCCCTTTGTTACCCCACGGTGGAGATTAAACCCATTCCTTTCTTAGAGCCGGCTTTATCTCCCGATATTTGGATTGTGGTGAGCCAACATGCGGCAATGCAAGCAGGCCCTTGGCGCGATAAAATCGTGTTGGCGGTAGGTGAAGCCACGGCTCAAGCCTTACGAGCTCGAAAAATTCGTGTGTCTTTTGTTCCCGATGCCCCAGGCAGTGAGCCTTTGGTGCAACAAGCGCCTCAGTTACAAGCAATATCCGGCAAAGTCATTGGGATACTCACAGGCAAAGGGGGACGGCGGGGGGCCTGGGATACTTTGGTTGCGCGTGGCGCAAAGGTTCATATAGTGGAGTGCTACGAACGGCTTTTACCTCCCATTTTTTCAGATTGGGAACAATGGCGTTCTGCCTGTCGTGCTATTGTGGTGAGTAGCCAAGAGGTGTTGGACAATGCCTATACTTGTTTACAGAGTGATGCTGGAAAAACTTGGTTATCAGGGTTGGTGGGGGTGACGGTGAGTCTGCGATTGTATGAGGCTAACTGTCAGCAATACCCAGCACAATCCTTTATTTTGGCTGATTCTCCGCACGATGCGGATGTGGTGGCTGCCTTAACAGACTGGTGGGAGAAACGATAATGGAAGCCAAAACGGGGTTTCGTTGGGTGATAGGTAGTTTGTTTGGGATAGGCCTGGTGGCTTGTGTGATTTTTCAATATCGACTTTGGCAAAGTGACAAGCAAACGGTACAACAAATGCAAGCCTTATCGGCCCAAGTGGGGGCGTTGAATACTCAAGTGGTGGCTTTGGCTTCCCCTAATTTAGAAAAACAGGCGTATGCAACGTCTGAAAAGGAGAAAATTTGGTTACGATTACAGGCCTTAGAAGAAAAAATAGAGGCATTACCTCGAGAAGTGAAGGTATCTCAATCGGATATTCCCGAATCTGTTTTAACAGAACTGGAAACAACGTCCATGACGTTTAAAGAATGGTGTGCGCGGGTTTGGCAAGCGGTGAGGCGGGCGGTGAAAGTGCACAAGCGGAGTGAAGAGGCGGCGTTGTGGCGAGCTGAGT
>JAHFQG010000064.1 GCA_023266415.1 Francisellaceae bacterium
GAGGGGGGGCATAAAGGCTAACTCTCTCGCGTGGCGGGGGAGGGGAATACGAGAGCTGCCCTATCTCACCGCCGCTTTCTGCAACTGAACCAGCTCTTGGCACCCCAATTTGGCCAATTCTAGCATTTGACCTAAATCGACGCTTGTAAAAGGTTTACTTTCCGCAGTGCCTTGTATTTCAATAAATTCTCCTGCTTCCGTCATCACCACATTCATATCAGTGTCAGCGCAAGAATCTTCGGTATATTCCAAATCTAACACGGGTTTATCGTTTACGATCCCCACTGATACGGCAGACACCCATTGTTTAAAGGGCCAATTTTTGAGCATTTTGTTTTTTTCCATATGGCGCAGAGCATCATAAAGGGCAATACACGCCCCCGTTATGCTGGCCGTTCGGGTGCCGCCATCGGCTTGGATCACATCACAGTCGAGAGTGAGGGTGTTTTCTCCCAACAGACTTAAATCCACCGCAGAGCGTAGGGCTCGGCCAATGAGACGCTGGATTTCCATGGTACGTCCGCCCTGTTTGCCTCGAATGGCTTCACGATCGGTCCGCTCCCCTGTGGCGCGTGGCAGCATACCATATTCCGCCGTGAGCCAGCCTCGGTTTTGACCCTTCAAAAACCGAGGGACCCCCGATATCACACTGGCGGTACAGATGACTTGTGTGCGACCATAGGCGATCCAGACTGAGCCTTCGGCATGGCAGGTATAATGGCGTTTTATTTGAATGGGGCGCAGCTGGGGGGAGTCACGTTGATCAGGCCGCATGGGGGGCTCCTGCAAGGGGAAAAATGAAAAGCAGAGTATACCTTTGCTAAGATTTAGATATCAAGCTAAAATGAAATCCTGACAGATACATCCACCCCTTCCCCCCGTGGGGGGTAGGGTGGGGTGTATATTTAACCTCAGGTAACAAAAGTTATGGGTAAATCTTTATTAGGCACATTATACGTTATCGCTGCCCCTTCTGGGGGGGGAAAGACCAGCTTGGTGAATGCGGTATTGCAGGCAGACTCGCACATTGAAGTCTCTGTTTCTCATACCACCCGCCCCAAGCGACCCGGAGAAGTGGACGGCAAAGATTATCATTTTGTCACCGAAGAAGCCTTTTTAGATCTGGTCAATCAGGGCAAATTTGTGGAATATGCCACTGTTTTTAAACACTATTATGGTACTTCCCGTGATTGGCTCACCCAAAAGTTGGAAAGTGGCATGGACGTTGTCTTAGAAATTGACTGGCAAGGGGCCCGCCAAATTGAAAGCAAATTATCCTGTGTGAGTATTTTTATTTTACCCCCCTCCCGTCAGGTTTTAGAGGCTCGGCTGCAAAGTCGAGGGCAAGATTCCCCCGAGGTCATCCAACGACGAATGGCAGAGGCCAGCCAGGAAATCGCGCACTATCACGAATTCGACTATATCGTGGTCAATGATCACTTTGAGGAAGCTTTGGCCGATATGCAGGCCATTATTCGAGCCAGACGGCGGCGGTTAAATGCCCAGCGTATTGCTGTGGCCGATCTTATTCAAGAATTGTTGCGCTGAGGCCCCCCTATTTGGTACGATGAAGGGTTTCTAGGCACCTTTGGGGAATACAATGGCACGACTCGTTTTGGATGATCAAGGGGCAAAAGGCGTACAAGACCGCTATGAAGGAGTCAAAAACCGGTTTGAACTGGTGTTGGTCGCCACTAAACGGGCTCGAGACTTGGCCATGGGCGCTGCCGATCCCCTCGTTTCCTGGGATAACGACAAATCAACCGTCGTCGCCTTGCGTGAAATTGCCGCCGGATTAATTAACGCCTCCATTCTAGACGAAGAACCTCGGGACGATAAAATGATAGGGTTTTTACAGAATAAAGAGCGATTTAAACCCATTCATACGGAAGATGAATCGGACTTTTAGCTTAGATACACAATGTTTCCATATACCGATTTACGGGAAAAACTGGCCGAATATTTGTCGTTAGAACAAGTAGAACAAATTTCCCAAGCCTATGCTCTGGCCGAACATGCCCACACAGGTCAACGACGGTATACAGGCGAGCCTTATATCACCCATCCGCTCGAAGTAGCCCGAATTCTGGCTAACATGCATTTGGACGCCGAAACCATTATGGCGGCCATTTTGCATGATGTGATTGAAGATTCTTCTTTTACCAAAGAAAATATTGCGGAAAAATTTGGAAATAAAGTCGCCGATTTGGTGGATGGGGTAAGTAAGCTAACTCAAATTGAGTTCAACAACAAAGAAGAAGCTCAAGCCGAAAATTTTCGAAAAATGATGCTGGCCATGACCCAAGATATCCGCGTTATTTTGGTCAAATTAGCCGACCGACTCCACAACATGCGAACCCTCGAAACACTCCCCCCCGCCAAACGTCGCCGTAAAGCCATCGAAACCCTGGATATTTATGCGCCTATCGCAGCTCGTTTGGGTATGAACCAATTTCGATTGGAATTTGAAGATTTGGGATTTTCAACACTATACCCCATGCGCTATCGCGTGCTCAAAGAAGCCATGCGCCGCAGTCACAAACATCGCAAAGAACTCATAGATACCATTGAAAAAACATTTCAAACCGAATTGCACAAAAATACCCTTTCGCCACGTGCTATTTTTGGCCGAGAAAAACATGTATACAGTTTGTATAAAAAAATGCGCAAAAAAAATCGCTCGTTTCGAGAAGTCATGGACGTATATGCTTTTCGTATTTTGGTCGATACTCAAGATATCTGTTATCGCACGTTAGGCATTATTCACCAGTGCTACAAACCTGTATTAGGCCGCTTTAAAGATTATATCGCCGTTCCAAAAGCCAATGGCTATCAAGCCATTCATACTACCCTGTTAGGCCCGCATGGGGTGCCCATCGAGGTGCAAATTCGGACTCAAGACATGGAGCATGTGGCCGAAAATGGCATTGCCGCTCATTGGCTGTATAAGGGCACTGAAGTGGCTCTCCAAACCCACGAATGGTTACAGGATTTGCTAGAGCTCCAAGAGCAAACAGGCAGTTCACTGGAATTTATCGAACACGTCAAACTCGATCTCTTCCCCGATGAAGTGTATGTATTTACCCCCAAAGGCACCATTTTAGCACTCCCTTTGGGCGCAACACCCATCGATTTTGCCTACGCCGTCCATACCGAATTGGGCGATACTTGCGCTGCTTGTAAAATTGACCGACGCCTGGCCCCCCTCAGTACCCGCTTGGAAAGTGGGCAAACCGTTGAAATTATTGCAACCCCTTATGCCACCCCCAACCCCGCTTGGCTCAGTTTTGCCACCACCGGAAAAGCACGAACCAATATCCGGCATTGGCTCAAAATGCAAAAACAAACAGAATCAGTTGAGTTGGGCAAGCGACTTATTCAGCAATCTCTCCCCCAAATATCCATCACCGAAATCAGCGAGGCTCAAAAACAAACCTCCGCCATCCTCTTAGGGGTGGAATCGTTTGACGCATTGTGTAAAGAGGTTGGCTTGGGTCGACGTCTGGCCACCCTGGTGGCACAACATTTAACCCAAACTGAAAGTCCCCTATCTTCCCAAAGTCTGACCATCCAAGGGACCGAAGGGTTAGCCATTACATATGCTACCTGCTGTTACCCAATTCCCGGTGATCCCATCATGGGATATTTGGAAGAAGGCCACGGCCTGGTGATCCACCAAGAATCATGTCAAGCCATTGAGTGGCAAAAAACGCACGCACAATCGGTTCATGTTTGTTGGGAAAATGACCTAAATAAAGAATTTTCGGTCGAAGTGCAAATCGATGTCATTAACCGTCGTGGGGTATTAGCCATGATGGCCGGGATTATCTCCGAAGGACAGTCTAACATCATTGATGTTCGAATTGATGAACGCGATAATCAACATAATTCAGTGACTTTTTTATTGTCTGTGCAAAATCGAGCCCACTTGGCTCGCTTAATGCGACGCTTAAAAGGATTACCAGAGGTAACACGCATTATGAGAGTGATTTAAGGGAAAATAATAATTTAAGGGAAAATAATGATTTCTGCTTCCGATCCCCTGACCACCCTGCCTGGTATAGGTAAAAAATGGGCAGAAAAGTTAGCCACCTTAGGGTTGCACACCCTCCACGACTGTTCGTGGTATTTCCCCCTACGATACGAAGATCACGCGCACGTTATTCCCATCCAGCACCTTCAAGAAGGCCAAGCAGCCCTGATTTGCGGTACCGTGTTGCAAAGCACCTTGGTGGGGGGACGGGCTAAACCTCGTTTAATAGTCATACTCCAAGATGGAACAGGTATTTGCCAGTTGCCTTTTTTTCATTATGCCACAAACTATCAAACACGTTTTTTTAAAGGACAAACTGTTTTAGCTTTTGGAACTCCCTATTATAAAAAAAATGGCTGGACCATGGCCCATCCAGAATGTTCTTGGGTGAAAAAGGACGAAACACCCATTTTGCCAGACACCCTATTACCCGTATACCCCACCACCCAAGGCGTGTCCCAAGGACTGCTTCGAAAAGTGATTTTGGGAGCAGTGACAGCCGTCACCCCTCAGTTATCCGAACTGCTTCCCCCCGAACTCCAAACCCAGTTTGCCTATACCACTGCTGATGCAGTGCGATGGCTCCATCAACCCCCCGTCGATACCTCTGACAAAGCCCTGCAAGACAGGCAACACCCGGCCTTTATTCGCCTGATTGTAGAAGAGTTTTTAGCCCATCAATGGGCGCTTCGCCAACCCGGTGGAGAATGTCAAAAACCTGCCCTGGCGTGCCCCCCCAACAGTCCTATGATCGCCCGTTTTATAAAAAACTTACCGTTCACCCTCACCTCGGCTCAACAACGGGTTTGGCAAGAATTAGAAACCGATTTGAATCAAATTAAACCCATGCGCCGTTTGTTACAAGGGGATGTCGGATCGGGTAAAACCGTGGTGGCAGCATTGGCGTTACTCAGTGTGGCCCACGTGCACCTGCAATCGGTGTTGATGGTGCCAACAGAAGTGTTAGCGGAACAACATTATCAAAAAATACACGCCTGGTTTGCACCATTAGGCATTCGAGTCGGACTACTGATAGGGGCTGTGAAAGGCCGTGCACGCCAAACACTGCTCGATGATTTAAAAACCAATCAGCTGTCAATCTTAATTGGCACGCACGCCGTGTTCCAAGAAGCAATTCAGTTTTCTAAATTGGGACTCGTGGTGGTGGATGAACAACACCGCTTTGGCGTTCACCAACGCTTCACCTTGCTAGAAAAAGGACAGGCATTTACCCCCCATCAACTACTCATGACCGCAACCCCCATTCCTCGAACACTTGCTATGGCTATATATGGTGATATGACTGTGTCTCGGTTAGAGGAAAGCCCACCCGGACGTCAACCCATTCAAACCGTGGTCATGCCCTCTCAAAAACGTGCCGCAGTGATAGAAAAATTAGCCACTTGGCTGAAAGAAGGACGACAATGTTATTGGATTTGCCCTTTAATAGAAGAATCGCTTGTTTTACAGTGCCAAGCCGCAGAATCCACTTGGCACACATTACAACAACAACTCCCAGAAGCCCGCATCGGATTAGTGCACGGACGCTTTAAGAGTGCTGAAAAACAACGCGCTATGCAAGCTTTTAGTGCTCATCAAACCGATATTTTGGTGGCGACCACCGTCGTGGAAGTGGGCATCGATGTGCCCAACGCTTCTTTAATTATTATCGATAATGCAGAGCGTTTGGGTTTGGCCCAACTCCACCAGTTGCGCGGCCGGGTGGGGCGAGGCGCTGAACAAAGTTTTTGTGTGTTGCTCTACCAAAGCCCCCTGTCTTTACACGCACGAGAGCGGTTGGATATTCTGAAAACTTCCCAAGACGGATTTTGGATTGCCGAAAAAGATTTTCAGTTGCGCGGCTCCGGCGAATGGTTAGGCACCAAACAAACAGGGGTGGCTTCTTATAAAATTGCCCAATTAGAAACGGATGGGCGGCATCTGGAAACTTCCCGTCACATGATGATCCAGTGTCCTCCTTGGGCGACGGGTGAAGCATTGATAGAACGATGGTTGGGGCGTAAGACGCAATATCAGGAAGTATGAGAGAAAAGGGCGGGGGCTGTTTCGTTTTGCAGGTGTTATTGTCTGGGCCTGTTCACAGTTCATCGTAAAGCCCCCTACCCAGATTATAGACGATCTTTTAAGAAAATGGGCCCCCCACACTTCCAATGAATTCTTTTCGGGCGCTGGTCTTGTTGCCCGTCAAGGCCCAACCCACCCGTTTACCCTCTGCATTGGTACAAATGGCTTGGAAATGCGGGGACGTTCCTGTCACTTGCCAGATCCCTGGTTCATGGGGAACAACCACCGTCACTGCACAAGCGGTCTTGACGGACACAGGCATGGCAGGGTAGGTAAGTTGTATGGGGTTACCACCCAAGGTGGCTCCCACCGATTTAGCTTGGTGCATGAGGGGCATGACAAACTGGAGCAACGTCCCATCCACTTCTGCGCAATCGCCTACGGCATAGATATGAGGGTGACTTGTCTGTAAAAAGCGGTTCACCCGGATCCCACGGCCAACGGACAACCCCGCCATGTCAGCCAAGGGTAGGTTGGGTTTGAGGCCGATGGCACTCAAAATTAAATCCGCTGCGATGATATCGCCCGTATCCAAAAACACTTCATACCCAGAAGGCAGCGCTTCAATGGCCGTTACCGTTGCTTCTCCAATATAATGGACACCTTGTTGCACCAAAGAATCGATGACGGCTTGTCCTGCCTCGGGGGGTAACAAGTGTTTTAAAGGGGTCGCGCTTCTGGACACAAAGGTAACGGATAGGCCTTGTTTA
>JAHFQG010000065.1 GCA_023266415.1 Francisellaceae bacterium
GCTCTGCTGATTGGGCACGACTCTGGCAGCGCTTGCCCTGTTAAAAGCCAATGGGCTAGGGCAGGATGCCCCTCCAAAATGGCAATGTCAAAAACTGTCTTTTGCCCTTCCTTGGGGGCGGCAAAAACATTTACCCCTTCCTCTATGAAAGTTTGGATCCAAGGTATGTGTTTATGCTGTACCGCAAGAGAGAGAAAGGTATACCCATCAAAAGTCGGATCCTGAAAAATCCCAACAGTATGCCCCAAGCTTCGAAGCTCCTCATGCAAATAAACGACAGAATACTGAAACGCACGGCGAATAGCGCCGGGAAGCTGTTTTTTTAAAGACTCAGGAGACAGTTGTTTTAACAAATAGAGAGCAATATCAATGGTCGAAACATGGTTCATCAATTTTTGAGCGGGCGTAAGCTTGTGCACCGCATGAGTATGCGATAGATAGTCATCTAACGAGTATAATCCAGACTGATCTGCTTTTATGGCATCTCGCATGCGTTGTATCAAAAGCTCTGCCGTGGGCATATCAGAAACCCGATGAAGCAGATTGTCTCCTTGTTTGCCTCGCCAAAATACGTCAGAACATTGCAAATGTGCTTGTATGGGGATATTGCGTGGCATAGGCTCCTCACAAATGTATTGATGTTAGTTATTCAGTTTACCAAATCCAGATTAAAATAACAAACATTTTATATGTGTACATCCACAAAATGTGGTATAATCATTCACATGCAACAAATATGAGTTATCAAAATAACTAACACCTTTTTCCCCCCCGCTTCCCCTGTTTCTCATCCGAAACGGTATATACAGCAAGCTTTTTGGTTAGGCCTGATGGGAATTTTTCTCATGGTGGGGAGTATGTTCTTCCCATTGGGAGGGTTGTTGGGGTTGGGGCTTGCCTTTTTTACTGCTCTTATAGTTGGCTGGGTAGCCAAAGATTTCTTCAAAGACGCTTTTCAAGAAATTCGTCAGAAAAAACCAGGTATGAATACCTTGTTTCTGTTAGGAACAGCCACGGCTTTTGTCTATTCCTGCCTCATGCTGGCCTTCCCAGCCCTCTTTATAGGACTGGGCGTTCATCTAGAATTTGCTTCTATTTTCATCATCACCGCTCTGGTGGCCCTGGGCCGTGCGGTTAAAGCTTATCTGAAACACAAAACTGAACAAAAAATGCGGGCAGAAATGCCTTTTGAAACATTGCTCCAAAAATGGCAACCCTTAAAGGTAAACCGGCTGCAAGCAAGAAAAACAGAGTCTGTCTTGTTTACAGATATCAAAAAAGGCGACTTCATAGAGCTCACCCCCGAAGAAAAAAACAGTCAAATAAAGCCCGCTCGCTTAGGAATAGAAGGTATTTATCGAGGCACCCGGCCTTTGTGGGTGATTGCTCCATTGTCTGGCGAAGCCGTTGCCCGGGTATTGCAACCTGGTGAGGCCGTTCAAGCGGGTACCCAGTTCTTGTTAGAAAAAGGGGATAAGATAACCATTGAGGCCTCCTGCTCTGGTAAAGACAATGCCTTATACCAATTACTCCTCAAAACGGCTCAATTCCACCAACACAATCCCCCCTTCCCCTTGGGTCAAGCCTTGGGGCGTCGATTTGCCCCGCTGATCATCCTATTGGCCATCCTCTCAGCCGTCTTGTGGGGAGTTCTAGGGCCCGCCCCCATTTTGGCCTTGACTACGGCCGCTTCTGTACTGCTGTGTGCCTGTCCGTGCGCCTTTTTCTTGGCCAGCCCTGTTTCGACCTTGGTCGCTGGACTCACGGCTATGAAGGAGGGGATATATATCCGAGATATCGCTGCCTTCGAAAAGGCTGGACACCTCACCACCGTAGTCTTTGACAAAACCGGTACTTTGACCGATGACGTACCTTCTGTCCAAGAGGTTTTTATTGCTTGGGGGGAGGGGGTTCCGGTAGAGGGGCTTTGGCAGGCCATTTTGGCATTAGAGTCTAAGGCTTATTTGCACCCCAGCGCCAAAGCCTTGCTCAAATATATTGATAAAAAACACCCCTCTTTGTCTCAAGTTCCCCCTGTCCATGATTTTAAAAATTTGGTGGGGAAAGGGGTGCAAGGTGTGGTGCACGGAAAAACAATTTATTTGGGACAATGGCACGCTGAACCAACTCATCCATTATATGGCACCTACCTTCGGGCAAAACAAGCGGGGATGAGCCCCATTTGTGTGGTAGAGAATCATCAATGGGTGGGGATCATTCCTGTCAAGGCGGTTGTTAAACCTGGCGTGAAAGAAACCATGGATTGGCTGAGAGAGAAAAAAATTCACATCAAAATGTTAACCGGCGATGAACCCGAGGTGGCTTTGCAAGTGGCTCAAGAAATTGGGTTAGATCCCGAGCATGTGTTCGCTAAAAAAACACCCGAAGAGAAAGCGGCGTTTATTGAAGGCTTGCAACAAGCTGGACATAAAGTGGCTATGTTAGGTGATGGACTCAACGATTTGCGTGCCATTCAAAAAGCCGACGTGGGGATCTCTATCGGAGCCGACGCCTCCATTCAAGCCCCAATTATCCTCCCTCATGGTGATATCATTCAATTCCAGAAGTTCTTGAAAATAGCCCAATTATTGCGAAAAAATGTTAAACAAAACCTGGTTTTCTCGATGATTTACAATACTTTCAGTATTTTGATGGCTGCCGGTGTTTTATTCTTGTTGTTGGGGGTAGTATTCAACCCCATTATGGCCAGTGTGTCTATGGCAGTTTCTTCGGCTCTGGTTTTGTTGAATGCGGCACGGTTGAGAAGTGTGTTATCCAACGAACTGTATCCTCCCTCTAAAATGCAGCAATGGGTTTCTCGAGGGGTGATCACACTGGGTAGTGTGACCGTTGCGTCGTTAGGGGCTGGGTTTACCTGCGCGTTCATTTGTGGTCACAGTTTGAGTATGTTGTTCAGTGTGGGTATGGTGGCGCACCTGATGCCATTTTGTGCTATCACATTGTTGACAGGGTATGTGGGGGTGGCGATTTTACTGGCCATTGTGTTGGGGGGTATTGTACATCGGATGGTGAAACACGCTCGACACAAAAAAGAAAAACATTCTTTGTCTCGTACTTCTGTTATTCCGTTCGAGACATCCGAGCAACCGCCCGTTTCTATTCCTTTGTTGGTTGAAAAAGAAAAAACACAGGTGTTAATAACGCGTGCAACCTCGCATGAGTTTGACAACTACGTTACTCCGGGACTATAAATAAAGTAAGGGTAATGAGCGTGCGGGGGGAGTATGTTAAAGCGTGAGTCAGCACTAGAGCCTTTGTTCCAGATGAAGTCAGAATCCGAGAAAAATGCGGCGGCACGGTTGGTGCGCTTACGAGCACAGGTGGAGGGGCATAAGCGGTCGTTGGCGAAGATGCTGACCTATCAGGAAGAATATACCGAGCAGTTTGAACGGATGAAGACGGCGCACATGACTCAAGCCCTGATGCATTATTTTTCTCATTTTTTACAGCATATAGAGCGGGCCATACAGAGTTCTGGGCGGCAAATAGCGCTTTTAGAGGCAGAATATCAGGCAGAACAGGCGTGGTGTGAGGCGCGGCAACAAGAGGTGCAGGCGATTCAGAAGATTGTGGGATCGAAGCAGGGGTAGTTGTTTGACCAACAAACAAATATTCCTTGACATCTGTGTCTGCATCCACAATCATCCTTTGTGCTACACTTAATTGTATGGTCCCCGGCCGGGGTATTTTTGAATGAGGTATTACTATGACTATTACGTCAAGCTTGTCTGCCAACAAAGAAGAACTCACCGTTCGGGTAGAGGGTCGGTTTGATTTTAGTTGTTTGCAGGCGTTTCGGGATTCGTACGAAAAAATTGCGCCCGATCCAAAAAAATATCGAATTGATTTAGCAGATTCAGACTATCTAGACAGCTCAGCCTTAGGGATGCTGTTGGCGCTTCGTGATCACGCGGGGGGGGATAGTGCAGACATTACCATTGTGAATGCCATTCCAGATGTGAAGAAAATCTTGGTGATTACTAAGTTAGACGAATTATTTAAAATAGAGTAGCCTTATGTCGATGGATACTTCTCAGTGGGCTATTGATATTCGGTTAGACAATACGCATTTGAAAGAATTTGATGTGGCTTCTATTTTGGCCCAAATCACGCATCAGTTTCCGGAATTGGGGCAGAAGCGGTTTGATTTGTATACTATTTTATCAGAGCTGTACTCCAATGCTTTAGAGCATGGCATTTTGAAACTGGATTCGAACCTGAAGCATTCTATTACGGGGATGGCACATTATTATGCAGAGCGGGAAAAACGCTTAAAAATGCTTACAAGTGGGTTTATCACGTTAAAAGTGACTCTCAAGGCCACCGACAAAGGGCCGGGGTTGTTGTTTCAGATGGCGGACAGTGGGGAAGGGTTTGACCATGCCATTCAGGTGGCTTTATCGAAGAAGCCGGAGGGGACGGATACGCGGTTATCGGGGCGGGGAATGACGTTGGTGGCGTTTTTGTGTGAGTCGGTGCAGTATTTGGGGAATGGCAACCAAGTCGAGGCGCTTTATGTCTGGTCAGGCTCGAAATAACTTTAACAGTATGCCGGATGTGGCTTCTACCGCGATGTTGGAAAAGCATATCCCTTTGGTGAAAAAAATTGCCCGAAATTTGTTAGTCCGATTACCAAACTGTGTGCTCTTGGAAGATTTAACCCAAGCGGGAATGATAGGTCTCATTGAGGCGTATCAACATTTTAGGGATGATAAAGGGGCCAGTTTCGAAACTTATGCGGGCATTCGGATACGGGGTGCGATGCTGGATGAAATTCGGAAAGGGGATTGGTCACCCAGATCGGTACATCGCAACAGTCGTGCCATTTTAGCGGTTATGCGTAAAATTGAGCATACCGAGGGGCGTACAGCCAAGAGTCGAGAAATTGCAGAAGGTTTGGGGATAAGCTTATCTGAATATCACCAAATGCTGCAAGACACACACGCGATTCAAATTTTTTCATTTGAAGATTTTAACAGTCAAGATGGGTATGATACAGAAAATCATCGAAAAAATTACAACGTGCCTCTAGAGTATACATATCAAAGCAAGTTTAAAGAAGCGTTAAGCGTACAAATCAAGACTTTGCCGGAACGAGAGGCTTTCATTTTGACGCTTTATTATGATGAAGATAAAAATCTCAAAGAGATTGGAGATATTTTAGGGGTGAGTGAATCTCGGGTTAGTCAGATGCATAGCCAGGCGATGCTTCGCTTACGGAGTCGGTTGGAAGGATGGCGGGGATAGATTTTATATTGCCTTAGAATACCGCCCCGCCATCCAACGTCGCCACAACTTGTCGCCCAGCTTAGATAAACCCAACCCAAATTTGGTGCTGAGTTTATCTATCCACGATTCCGGATAAGTATACTCAATTTGATAAACCTTCCCCTTCCCCTTCTGATGGAACGATAAAATATAATCATCACTCACCTGTAATTTATCCACCAAACCTAGCTCCAGCGCTTGTATTCCATGCCAATGCTCCCCCGTGGCAATGTGATTAATGTCACATTGCTCCCCCCGATAATGGGCCACATGATTCTTAAACAACGTATGCACATCTTCCAACTCTTCCACAAACTTACGACGTAAAGGCTCCGTATTTTCCCCCATCACCGATAATGTGCGCTTGTATTTGCCTGCCGTATGTAATTCGTAATCTACGTCATGCTTTTTTAACAACCGATGAAAGTTGGGCAACTCAGCTATCACCCCAATGCTCCCAATCACCGCAAACGGCGCCGCAATAATCGTATTCGCGACACACGCCATCATATACCCCCCACTGGCCGCTATCCCGTCCACCGCCACCGTAAGCGGTATCCCCTGCGAACGTAACCGCTCTAATTGTGCACTCGCCAACCCATAACTGTGTACGTATCCCCCCGCACTCTCAATAACCACCAAAACCTGATCTCGCCCATTCGCAACACCCAATATGGCCGTTATGCACTCCCGCAGATTTTCTACCTCCGTCGCCTCAATATCCCCTTCAAAATATACCACAAACAATCGAGGCTCTGTCTCTTCTTCTGCACCTTCATCCGTTTTGAGTTTTTTAGCCCGTCGCTTTAATGCCTTTTTTTCTACCTTCGCCCGCTCTTTGTCCGCCTTTTTTTCCGCTTTTTTATGCACCTTATAAGCCGTTGACGTCAATGTTTCTTGTAATAATAAGTCTTGATAATCATCTAACTCATCCGATAAGTGCGTAATCTCAATCTGCCCCTCATCCCGAACACTCTCTCGACTTCGTGCTAATAAAAACAACAATCCACCCACCGCCAATAAAAAAACCACCAATAATGTGAGGGTTTTTAATAAAAAAATCCCATAAGAAATTAAGAAGTCTAACACAATTAAGCCCCTTGTCTGATTTCCCAGTGTACCCGAAATACCCCCTTGTGGTACACTCTATCCCCATGCTCACCTTATCCCATGTCCAAGTCTTTCGAGACAATAAACCCCTCTTCAAACCCCTCTCCCTCTCCCTCTTAGCAGGGCAGGGGATACACCTCAACGCCTCCAACGGGTACGGCAAAAGTACCCTCCTAAAAGCCATCGTCGGCCTCATCCCCCACCAGGGCCAAATTCATTACCATCAACCCTACCACCTCATCACCCACCACAACCCCCTCCTAACCTACCTCACCTCTCAACAACAACTCCACTACTGGGCCGCTTTACTCAAATACCCCCTCCCCCCC
>JAHFQG010000001.1 GCA_023266415.1 Francisellaceae bacterium
ACCCCCTATTTGTTTTTATTGCGGTGGCATACTAAAACCAGCCGTCATTGATTTTGGACAACCTCTACCAATGGTAAAAATGGCTCAAGCCCTTTATCGCACTCTCTCATCAGATTTGTTTATCGCGCTTGGATCATCTCTTATTGTGCAACCCGCCGGGACGCTCCCGATAAAGGCGAAAGAAAATGGGGCCAAGGTTGTTATTATCAATTATACCCCAACCGCCTGTGATCAGTATGCCCATGTGGTATTCCATGATGAAACCGGAGAAATTCTTCAAAAAACTGTGGAGCTTCTGCGAAAAAAAATTGGTTTTTGTGATTTATCGCTGCATCAAAAACAGAAAATACAATCTGCCAAATGAGACGTCCCGCAATTGATGCGCTTCGTGGATTCGTCGTTATACTCATGGCCTTGGATCATACTCAATTTTTTTGGAGTGTAACGGGCCTTTATAATGACGGCCTCAATGGTTTTTTTCCTGTGTACACTTCTGCATGGCATCAGATCACAAGATTTTTGAGTCACCTCTGTGCCCCAACGTTTCTCTTTTTGGCCGGCATGATGATGAGCTGGGATAGAGACCGACGAAAAATATTGAAACGGATACTGCTGCTGTTGATACTCCAATTTACCCTCGAAAATATTGCCTGGTGGCCCGCGGGGTACTTACAAGCAGGTTATCGATACTTTGGCATCCTCTCCTGTATAGGTCTATCGATGCTTTTCATACTCCTACTTACCCTCAGTGGCCTAAAAACAATTTCTATTTTTTTCATCAGTATAGGGACCATCCTTGTGAGTCAGGTAATCTCTCATGAAATACCCCACACCCATGCGTTTTGGCAGGGGCTTGCTATTATAGTATATGCCCCTACGTTGGATCACCTCTATCCGATGACTTCTCTCTTTACACTCCTTCAATGGTTTGGCTTTATGGGGATAGGCTACAGTTATGGATCACGTATCTCTCAGAAACGTTTGGGAGAGTATTGGAAAGAAACCATGGCTTTGGGTGTGGTTGCCATCGGTGGCTTCTTCATGGTGCGGTGCTACAATGGATTTGGTAATTTTCTTCACTGGGATGCCCCCTTTTCAAGAGAATTTTTCATCCTTTCAAAATATCCTCCAGATCTTTCATTTACCTTATTCATGTTTGGGATTCTCTGGGTCGTATTGGGGTTACTGATAAAATGGGAGAACAAACTTCGGGTATTGTGGATGAAGCCATTCCTACTCTTTGGAAAAAAATCACTCTTCTTTTATGTGGTTCATCTTTATGTATATGGCGCAGTGGCCTATGTTTTAGGTCAACGTGTGGGCGTCTCATTGGGAACAACGTGGGCGGTGTGGTGTGTGGGTCTTGTTATTATGTATTACCTATGTAGCGCTGCGGAGAAGTTAGATATGAAAAAAATACTCAACAAGTCAAATCACTTGCCAGGGGAATAATGCGGGGCAATTGTCTTCAACGCTTCTAATGCCGTAGGATTTTCTGGAAAATTCGTACGAAAATGATCAAATTGGTGGTACGCTTCCTCCCAATGCTGCTCGGCCATGGCCATCCATCCCAACCCGGTTTGAGCACCTACATTTTGAGGATACGCTTTTTGTACCCTGTTAAAATGATGTGTGGCTTTGGGATAGTTTTTTTCATAGTAATAGACCCATCCCAATTGTTCATGTGCCCCAAAGTTATTTTTATCTTTTTTGAGAATATCCTCATACACCTGTTTCGCTTTTGTTAAGCTTGTCTGAGAATAAGCAAAACCCAACGCCATAGCCGAATCAAAATCCTTACTGTCTTCATTTACGAGGGCCTCAAAAATGGGAATGGATTGCGCATATTTTTTTTGAATATTGTAAATGTACCCTGTGTTTCGTCGGGCCACCACTTCTTGAGGATTATATTTCAAAACCTCCTGATATAAATTGAAGGCCTCTTCATATTTTCCTTGATAATAAGATTCATCCGCCTTAATGCGATTATTTCTCGCAGAAATAAAAGCACATCCCACCAAGCCGACCGTCATCAACATCATTATTATGAATT
>JAHFQG010000066.1 GCA_023266415.1 Francisellaceae bacterium
GTTGTTGGATGAGAGTCAGAATAGTTTGACGCTCTTCCATAGTTAGTTTTGCGTCCAACAAATTGTGGATAGGTGCATCGGGGGGTAAATGGAGGGCAAAGAGCACCAAACGGATGGCTTCATCCCAACTGTTGTCGGTGCCATGACCAAACGAGAGTTTGGCTTTATTAAACGCGGATGCTGCAAAGCGCGCATAATCGCGCAGGGTAATGAGGGTATGTTCCAAAAGTTGCTCCTGAGATAATATGGCTTATGATACCTGATAGTATGGTATTTTGGCAGCTGTCGGGGCGAGGCATGCCTCCTACAATAGGGAAGCCCAAAAAGTCTTTTCTGTCCAGATTTTGACCCCCAGAGCCTCTGCTTTGGTCAATTTAGACCCTGCATTTTCCCCTGCAATGAGGCCGGTAGTCTTTTTCGAGACGCTGTCGCTCACAGTGGCACCCAAAGCTAGGAGTTTGGCTTTGAGGGTTTCACGAGAAACACTGAGCGTGCCTGTGATGACCCACGTTTGGCCTTGAAGCGGTTGATATTGGGTAGTTTGTAGGGCAGGCCAAGTAATCCCTGCTTTTTGTAAGGCGTATATTTCTTGTCGATTGTGGGCTTCTTGAAAAAATGCCTGGACATGCCCTGCCACAATGGGCCCAACATCTGGAATGGCCAATAAGTTATCTAAGGTGGCTTTTTCTAGGGCTGCCACAGTTTTGAACTGCTGAGCCAACAGGCGGGCGGTGGTTTCCCCCACTTCTCGGATCCCCAAGGCATACAAAAACTTAGCAAAGGTGGTTTTTTTGCTGGCTTCGATAGCATCTAGGATATTTTGGGTGGATTTGTCTCCTTGGCGGTCTAAGGTGGCCAATTTGGAGGGGGTTAATTGGTACAAATCGCTGGGTTTTTGCACCCAGCCTTTTTCCACCAGCTGTTCAATTAGTTTGGCACCTAACCCATCCAAATTCATGGCACGACGGGACACAAAATGTTTGAGACGTTCAATACGTTGGGCAGGACATGAGAGGCCGCCCTCACAGCGGGCGATAGCCTCAGCGTTATTTTTAAAGATTTTAGTTCCACACACAGGGCAATGGGTAGGCAGATGAATTTTTTGAGTGTTTTTGGGGCGTTTTTCTAAAACCACACGCACCACTGCTGGAATAACATCACCTGCTCGACGAATCATCACGATATCGTGGATGCGAATGTCTTTGCGCTCTATTTCTTCCATGTTGTGGAGAGTTGCATTGGAGAGGGTGGCCCCTCCCACAAACACAGGTTTCAGGCGAGCAACGGGGGTAATGGCCCCTGTGCGGCCTACTTGAAATTGGATATCTTCCAGTACTGTTTCAGCTTCTTCGGCTGGAAATTTGTAGGCGATAGCCCAACGAGGGGCGCGGGAAACAAACCCACACTGTTGTTGAAAATCGAGGCGATCGACCTTCATCACCACCCCATCAATATCATAAGGCAATGTGGCCCGTTTTTTGAGTAATGTTTGGTAATAATCTTGCATACCTTTTACTCCCGTCACCACGGCTCGTAGGGGGCACACCGGAAACCCCAGGGTCTGAAGATAAGTTAGGCAACCAGATTGCGTGTTGGGCCAAGCGATTTCGTCAGATGTTACCACGGTATATGCATAAAATTGGAGTGAACGGCGTGCGGTGATAGCCGGATCTAACTGGCGTAAGCTGCCTGCCGCGGCATTACGGGGGTTTGCAAAGGGTTTTTCGCCTTTTTTCAAAGCTTCTTGGTTGAGTTTTTCAAAACCTTTTTTCGACATAAACACTTCGCCACGTACTTCTAAAACACCTGGGAAGGAAACGGGCAATTTGAGAGGGATAGCGTGTATGGTACGCGCATTGTGTGTGATGTCTTCACCCTTTTCACCATCTCCGCGGGTAGCGGCTTTGGTTAAGATGCCATTGTCATACCGAAGGCTGATCGCAAGACCATCAAATTTGGGTTCACAAGCGTATTGCAGGGTGGGAGGAGAAGATAATGTATCACACACGCGTTGGTGAAAGTGTTGCAAAGCTTCGTCATCGAAGGCATTGTCGAGGGAAAGCATGGGGGTTGTGTGTTGGAGGATGGGGAAGCCGTCTTTGACCTTACCCCCCACCCGTTGCGTGGGAGAATCGGGGGTAATGGTTTCGGGATGTTCCGCTTCTAAGGCTTTAAGCTGTTGAAACAGGGCATCGTATGCTGCATCGGATAGGATTGGATCATCCAAAACATAATATCGATAATCGTGTTCTCGAATGGTTTGGCGCAACGACTCTATTTTTTTTAAAACGGCTGCGTTCATGCTGTTTCGGTATACCGCCCAACTGTTTTTTGGTATTCACCTAGCTTTTTAGCGGTTATGGGTTTACGAGCCGCATCACACACGGAGCCGGACAATCGATAAGCCAAACGTTCTGCCGTGATTTTCATGTCTTCAAAGGCTTCTTGAGGGTTTGGGTGTTTGGATAATACCAAGAGCAGCACGATGCCCGGTAAGGTTCGTAGGGGTAACCGAAAATCAAAGCTCCCAGGCTCTACCATGGAGAGTACTTGAAAAGACACATTTTGTTCTAAATCGAGTCGTTGATAGGTATGTTGTGAAGTCACCAGCAAATTGGTTTCTTGAAACGCATTTTTGAGGGCACCGCAGCTGAAGCCGGTTTGCCCACTGGGCAGAATGCTGAGAATAATCACATCGGGAGGAGGCACCAAAGGGGTACTTTCCAAAACAGCATCCCATTTATCTTCGGCTGATTTTTCACCCCAAGAATGGCTAAAATTGGACATGGTTTGACGATGTTTGTGGCGTTGATGAAAGTAATTTATCATAAAAAGAAGGGTTACTCCGGCAACTGTCCACAGTCCCCAATACTCTTGCATATGTTTCTCCTTACGTCACCGTCATTTCCACGGCTTCTGCGATATTGACACTCACCAGGCGTGACACGCCGGGTTCTTTCATGGTAACGCCCATGAGGTAATCGGCCATTTCCATGGACAATTTGTTATGTGTAATGTAAATAAACTGTACTGTTTCCGACATTTCTTTGACCAATTGACAAAAGCGCCCAACATTCGCATCATCCAGGGGGGCATCTACTTCATCCAGCATACAGAATGGGGCTGGATTGAGTTGAAAAATAGCAAAGACCAAAGCGACGGCGGTGAGAGCTTTTTCGCCTCCGGATAATTGGGACAACAGGCTGTTCTTTTTACCTGGCGGACGAGCGATGATAGAGACGCCTGTGTCTAATAAATCTTCTCCGGTGAGTTCAAGCACGGCTTGTCCTCCTCCAAACAAACGAGGGAACAGATTTTGGAAAGCCTCGCTCACTTTTTGGTAAGTTTCTTGGAAACGTGCGCGGGTTTCTTTGTCGATTTTTCGGATAGCGTCTTCTAATACTTGGAGCGCTTCGGTTAAATCCGTGTTTTGGGCATCCAAATATTCTTTTCGTTCTTTTTCAGCGGTAAATTCTTCGATGGCGGCTAGGTTGATGGGGCCCAAGCGTTCTATTTTACGTTCGAGGGTTTCTATTTCAGTGGTGAGGGTTTCTTCGGTGATAGCCTCTGGTAGACTCAGTTCTTCTTCGGTGTAAGCCAATTTAACGAGTTGTTCTTCGATGGCTTGACGTTTGACTGAGAGGGTTTGCCAGCTTAAACGCGCTTGTTCCAATTGATTTCGGAACTGTTCTTGTTCTAGGGCGGCTTTCATTTTTTCTTGTTCGAGATCACGCAAGGTGGCTTCGACGTGTCCCACAGCGGCGCGCGCTTGGTTTAATTGCTGTTCTGATTTTAGTCTGTTGTCTAACAAATATTCCAAATGATGTTGTAATTCAGGGAGGGGGTTGTCATGTTCGGTCCATTGTTCGGTTAAATCGGTTTCACGCTGGATGAGGGTAGCCACTTGTTCTTCGATGCGTATCATGCTTTGGTGGGTAGCCTCTATTTGGGCGGTAAGGCGTTCTTTTTGCAGGGCCAAGGCTTGATAGGACGCATTCGTATCTTTATATTTTTTATTTTCTTCAAACAAATGTGCTTCACACTGTTGTTTAATTTGGCTTAGGCTTTGACGTTGAGTTTCATCTTGTGCCATAGCTTGAATGGCCTCATCCAACAATTTTCTAGCTTCTTGCAAGGCTTGTTCGGTACGAGTGACTTCAGTGCGATTATCAGCTGCATCGTGTTCTAGGCGGTTAATCCGATGCATCGTTTGTTCTAAGCGGGTTTGTTCTCGGCTAATCAGCGCCTTGAGGGAGCCCATTTCCTGCACCAGTAGGTTACGTTGCTGACCTAATTCGGTTTGCGTTTGTTCGGCGTCTCGCAGGGCGACTCTGGCGGTTTCCAACGTTGTACGCAGAGTTAAAAATTGGCTGGTTTTTTCGGTTAACACCGTTTCTAACGTTTGCAGGGCTTTTTCACGTTTTAAGATACCCGCTTTGGGATCGGCCATTTCAAAAGTTTTAATCCAATTTTTACCTATCCATACGCCCTCTTGGGTCATAAAACTTTCATAGATTTGGAGGGTAGATTGCTGTGCCAAGGCAGCTTCCACGCTGTGGGCATAATACACAGAAGATAACCAACTGTTCACGTATGAAAGACCAGTGGTAACATAGCTTGCGAGGGAGGTAAATCCTGCTTTTTGCGACAAGCCAATATCTGACAGGGGTGTAATAAAGGTAAAGGGCCCTGCTTCTTTTTCAGAGAGTGCATCCACGCAAAATCCTTCCAGGAAAGGGGTGAGGGCTGCTTCGACTGCGGTTTCAAAACCCGCCGCCACACCCAACATTTCGGCCAACCGAACATGGCTGTCAAACCCTTCCGGAGAACGCTGGGTGGTAAGGGCGGCTTCTTGCAAAGCGTTCAGGGAAGCTTGTTGTCCTTTGGCTATTTGAATGGCTTGTTGGGTTTCTTGTAGCTGTTGTTCAGTTTGCTGCAACATTTCTCGGTTACTTTGGATGATGTCTTCCCCGGCTATCCATTGTGCATGGAAAGTACTGAGGGTATTTTCATGGTGCGTTTGTTGGGTTTGATGGAGGGTGAGCACGTCTTGAATGGTTTGTGGATTGAGGGTGCTGAGTTCATCCAATAATTTTTGGTGTCGAGTTTCCAAATCTCGGATGGTGGTATCTAGGTGCGCTACGGTCACTTTTTGGATATCGGCTTGTTGTTTGGATTTTTGGGATGTTTCCAAAAAGGTTTCCCAGTGAGAACGCGCTTTTTCCATAGAGTCCAAGGCTTGTTTGGCGATGCTTTCAGCTTGTTCGCGGGCTTGTTGCTCTGCCTGGTAATGGGGTTGTAAGGTAATCAGCTCTGTTTTGAGGGTGCTGAGGGTGGTGGTATCCATGCCCAATTGCCCTTCTGCTTTAATGAGGGCGGCGCTGACTTGTTGGCGTTCTTCTTGCAGTTGGGTTCTGCGCTCTTCATGATGAGTGAGCGCCAACTCTTGTTTGGCGATGTCAGATCCTAGCGTATAGTATTCTTTTTGCACTGTTTGGAGGGCATCGGAGAGCTCCGTGTATTGCACTCGGGCGTGTTCGATGCGAGTTTGGGCATTGTGCTGCAAAGACACCACAGCTTCGACTTGGGTATTGAGGGTACGAATGTGGTGTTCAAATTCTGCCATTTCGGTTTCTTGTTTTTTCTTTTGTAAAACAAAGTGTTGGGCTTTACGGTGTGATATCGTATTGGAATATGCTTGATACTTTTGGGCGGCTTCAGATTGACGTTCCAAGCGGGCAAGTTGTTTTTCAATTTCCTGACGTAAGTCGGCAAGTCTGTCTAGGTTATCCCGGGTATGCTGAATGCGGTTTTCGGTTTCACGGCGTCGTTCTTTGTATTTAGAAATGCCAGCGGCTTCTTCTAGGTAGATGCGTAAATCTTCGGGTTTGGCGTCGATGATGCGGGACACCATACCTTGTTCTATAATGGCATAGCTGCGGGGGCCTAAGCCAGTGCCTAGAAAAATATCGGTGATATCTCGACGGCGGCATTTGGTTTGGTTGATAAAATAGTTGGATTGGCCATCTCGGGTTACTTGACGTTTGAGAGAAATTTCGGCATAGGCGGCGTATTCGCCCCCAATGACACCATCTGAGTTATCAAATACCAGTTCAACGGTGGCTTGGCCGATGGGTTTACGGGAAGAAGAACCGCTGAAAATTACGTCGGTAAGTTGGGTACCTCTCAAATTTTTGGCTGACAGCTCTCCCATGACCCATCGAACAGCATCAATGACATTGGATTTTCCACAGCCGTTAGGGCCTAGTATGGCAACTAGATTAGTTTGAAAATCGATGGTTGTTGGATCTACAAAGGATTTGAATCCCGCCAATCTAATTTTGCTCAAACGCATACCCTATCCCCCACCAGATCCCCTCATTTCATTGTAACACATACCGACTGTCATGCCAGATGAGCTTGAGGAAGCTATACTGCAATATAAGGAGCCTTTATGTCTGATTCAAAACGCCTTCTTTTGGTTGAAAACAGCCGTACTGCCTTAGCCGCTTTAACGCAGCAGTTGACGGATGCAGGGTA
>JAHFQG010000013.1 GCA_023266415.1 Francisellaceae bacterium
GCTCCTGTCACCCCAGCGCACTTTTCTGTCACCCCAGCGCAGGCTGGGGTCCAGAAGACTGATATTCGGACTGGATGCCAGTTTTCACTGGCATGACATTCAGAATGCCTGATTCATGCAACAAGGCTGCTTCGCATTGCTAAGGCATGCAATGCTTGTTGATATTTGGCCATACAGTTTAATTCTTTGCATTATGGCAGCCTGCTAATAACGTTATCTACAACGAATTGATAAGCTTCTTCAAAATTCCAATGCAATTTCGATGGCAATAAAACACTCATATCCATATGAAAGTCACGATGATCCTTTTTAAGATCAAGATTCTTTAAAAATTCTTCGCCTGTGATCTTCACATCGTTATAAGCGCAATACTGATGAAAAACATAAAAAACTCGATTCAAGTTAACTAACTTCCTATCTACCACATACCATACATCAAACAAACCCCGTCCTTTGCGACGCTGATAAAGAGCACGTAACTTAGTCGCCATCAGCTCATCCATTTCATAAGTAACGATATCAGCTGTCCCTTTGAACTAAGCTGAATCCATAGAGAAAGGCACTGTTTTTAAAGGTAATACCTGAAAGTGCTCTGTTGTGTCTAGCATGTCCTAAAAGTGTCATATTTCGTGATTTTAAGGACATGGTAAGCTTATTTTGAATAAGCCCATTATTATCGAAAACAGCATTAATCGATAATAACATTATTTCGAAGGTACGCATGTCTAGAATCCTTGATTCGACTGAGTTTTTACAAAACGGGTCTTGAGGTTCGTTATTGGGGCGAAGAATAGGTGCATGCGCTCGTAGCACGAGAATTTTACTATAACATGGGCAATTTTCTATTGTGTCGCACTTGACTATTTAGTATACAAGCATATAATATAAGCAAATACTGGTGGAGGTGTATATGTGGACAAGAACCTATAGCAAGATCTTTCAGGGCATTAGCTCTGAGGATATCTGGCGCATTTGGATAGACGTAGATAGCTGGCCAACTTGGCACGATGATTTGGATTACTGTAGGCTTGAGGGTGACTTCAAAGTTGGTAACCATTTCATGTTAAAACCCAAGGGCGTCAACCCTGTTAAAATCGTTTTGACAGACATTAATGAAGGGCACTATTTTACCGATTGCACTTCATTCTTCGGCGCCAAAATGTATGATACCCATGCAATGATCGACACAGCGGATGGATTAAAATTAACGAATAAACTGGTGGTGACTGGTCCGTTAAAATGGCTTTGGATCAAACTTGTGGCACAAAATGTTGCTGATACCACCCCAGAGGAAATGGAAAACTTAGTAAAGCTTGCCAGAGGCAGCAATGTCTGATTTACCTTTTAGCTTTGACACCCCTGAAGAGAGCCCGGGGTTTCTGCTCTGGCAAACAACGATGGTATGGCAACGAAAGATTAAAAGGGCTTTAGAGCCTCATGATATATCCCATGCCCAGTTTGTCATTATGATGACTTTGATGTGGTTTGAAGCTCATCACTATGACACGACTCAAATCCTCATCGTGAACTGGTCCAAGCTTGATAAGATGACTGTTTCAAAATCGCTAAGAAAATTGGCGGCACTTGGTTGCGTTAATCGCATTGAACATGCAATAGATACGCGTGCCAAGCGTGTTTCTCTAACCGAAAAAGGTAAAGAGATGGTGCGCGCCTTAGTCCCTATTGTAGAAGGCATTGATAGTACCTTTTTTGGTAAAACATCTGATAAGGAGCAAATAAATCTTATTCAAATTTTGACGAAATTAATCGCAGGTACCACCGATAAATAAGGCTGCTGTTTATTCAAATAAATTGATAAAAGAAGGCATAGGGTTCTTTCATTGGGAAACATGTCATCATCAGGGGCCAAGAACAAGCGGTAACCGAGCGAGTATATGCTAATCAAGGGAGGACTGGATACCAGCTTTCGCTGGTATGACAAAGCTCTCCTGTCACCCCAGCGCACTTTTCTGTCACCCCAGCAAAAGCTGGGGTCCAGAAGACCGATATTCGGACTGGATGCCAGCTTCCGCTGGCATGACACGGGATGTCACCCCAGCACAGGGGGTAGGGTCTAGTCATGACAATAGGTCATGATTTTAACAAAAATATTTTATAACTCGTGAGCAGTTATATCGAGCCTTAAATTTTTAGCCATTTTATTAACTCAATATCAAAATTCTCAGATTCTTCAAATTGAGGTGTATGACTGCTTTTTTCAAAAATTCGGACAGTGAGATTTGAAGCATAATCACGATATGCTTCCCACAAATGAGGAGGATTAAAATAATCGTAACGACCCAACGCAAGAAATATAGGACATTTAATTGCACTTAAAGCTTGAACAACATTATAGTTTACAAACATAGAGCCCCATATTACTTCGGAACCTATGGAATTTACCTCTACATTATCCCAAAGTTTGGATGCGTCAAATTTATAGTCGTACCAAAGCTTGGGTCCAAAAGCAAGCATACGCCTTACAAACGATTGACTGTCGTTTTCAATAAAATTCTGCATACTGCTCTCAAATGCAGTTTTCCTTTCTGGACATACTGATTCTTCAAAATACCTATCAGCCTCTTTGTAAGTTTTATGACCAACTAGGGGGCTTGAAGCGATCAGGACAAGATGGCTCACTTTGCTGGGGAAATGGTTCGCATATCCCAAAACTATTAAGGCATGAATTGAATGCCCAATAAGGATAATTTTATCAGCACTCAAAGATGCACGTATTACTTCAATGTCATGAACTATTTTATCGAAAATAAAATCTGATTTCACATGGCTTGGGTGATTAGGAGTAAAACCACGGGTATCAGTATAAATCAGTTTCAAATGCTTTGTGAGGTTATCCGAAAAAGTACGCGGATAATATTTGTGACTACCAAGCACAATGACAGTCGGCCCATTACCGCTCACTAAAGCTTTTAATAAAAAATTATCAATTTTAAATTCAAGTACTTTAGAAGTACGCATCTCTTGAACCTTTGTTATAAGTATTTTTTAAACCATGCCACCATTTTATCCTGATAATCTTTATCAGCTTCTGGGGTCATTAAACGATGTCCATGCCCCGGATAAATCCATAATTCCACCGGTTTTTCTTGTACCAGTAAGGCACTATACAGTTCTTCACTTTGAGATAAAGGCACAATAGTATCAACATCTCCATGAACCAACAACAAAGGCGTTTGGATTTTAGACGCATGAAATAAAGGCGAGCGATCTCGATAAGCTTTCATTTCATGATAATCAGGTTTCGCCGCAATATAATCTTGTAACCATTGAATGTTATCTGTCAAACTTGACATGCTGATTGCATTATAAACCCCAGCCCCAGCCACCGCAGCCTTAAATCGGTTGGTTTGACTGACAATCCAAGCAGTTTGATATCCCCCGTAGCTCCATCCTACAACCCCCAATCGATTGGGATCAGCCCACCCTTCGGCCACCACTTTATCCACTCCCTGCAGGATATCTCGGTAATCTATTCCACCAATATCCCCCACCACTGAACGACGAAACTTGGCCCCATACCCACTGGAGCCATGCACGTTTACTTGCAAAACTGCATAACCAGCGCCTATTAATGCTCCTACTTCCCGACTGGGGGTCCCTAAGAAATATTGGCTAAAAACGCCCATAGGACCCCCATGAATTTGCACAATCAGCGGATAGGGTTTCTGGCCGATTTTGGGCAAAATTAACAACGCTTCCACCGTATCTCCTTCGGGAGAAATCCAAGACATCACCTCGGCAGAACCTTGATGTGGCAAAGCCACATTCCAAGCGGAAAGGGCTTTGGGTGCAAAAGTTTGGATTGAACTGAGATAGGCTTCTGGCGGTGCATCAAAACCTTCAAATGAAAATCCCATCCACTGCCCATTCGCACTTAAAGACGGGGCAGTAATGACCCCTATTCGATCATCCCACCAAGAGGGCTTTCCCGTCGCAACGGATACTCGCCCAATGCGTTTGTAAGTACCTTCACTTTCATAAAACAGAATTGTATCCTCATCTTGCCAACCGATTAAATCCAGATGCCAAAGGCCGGGATACGCATCGGGCGTTTGCAAATGTGCAACCACCTGCCCGGTGGTGCGATCGAGCACACGAATTTCTGCATCCAGAAAAAATTGTCCACTTTTTTCATACACACACGCGACATAACGCCCAGAGGGGGATATTTTGGGTCCTACATACCGCCCTTTGTCTAACACCCGCCGCTTTTGTGTTGGAACATCGATCTCGTGGAGCACAGTCTGCAGCCCTGTATTCCATTGCTCCTCGGAATCTAGTTTACTGACATATGTGAGATGTTGGCTGTCTTTGCCCCAATCGACCCCTGCGAACCCCCGAAACGAACCTAAATGCTCATCAGGAGTACTTAATTTTTGGCGTTGTACTTGCCCTGTTTTATCCCAAGATAGCACCCAGAGTTCTAAACGCGTTCTACGTTCTTTTTTGGAGTAGCTGACTTGAGAAATTTCTGGTGATTCTTGAACATACGCCAAATAAGTCCCATCTGGAGACCAAGCTTGCCAAACAATTGGGGTAGATTGATGGTGCAGCGGCGTCAACTTCCCTGCGGTGTGCAACCACAACCCACCAGGAATTAAAGTTATAAAACTGAATTGTTTTCCATCTGGATGCCAACTGGCCGAACCTATATGTGGAAAATCTTTGGGGGGGGCAATCAGGTTCAGTGAACCTGTCCATAAAAACAGTTGTGCATCAGGGAATTGGGTGGTAATGAGGGCTTGTTTCCCTGAGGGATGGACAGCTATTCCGTTGGGTGCCACAAAAGTTTGAGCCATGATACTGCCTCCCCACAACAACAGAATATACGTTAAGATACGTGACATATTACTCCCGCTTTGCTCAGGGTACCTCGCCAAGCAATCCCATACAATACTTCATAGGTCATCGGATAAGGCCCATGGGGGAGACGATAGCGGTTTAAGTTTGCCAAGAATGTTTGAAACCGCTGTTTTCCCATTAAATGCCGTGGCCGTTCAGGATGGCGATTTTGGGCTCCAATGCCTTTTAAATCATGGAGCGCTGCGTAGGGATCTGAATATTCGATGGTTAAAATTTCGGTGTCCATTACAGGATCTTGGTATTGGAGGTAGGCCAGTGCGTCTCCAAAATCATGCATATCTGCGAAAGTGTGCACATGAGGTAAGTTATCTACCTCAGACCAGCTGTTTTTGATTTCTTTCAAAGTATCTGGCCCAAAGGTAGAAAACAACAGGAGCCCTTTGGGTTTGAGAAGTCGCTGACATTCTTTAAGTACGTCTCGCAGATTAGAGCACCATTGAAAGACGGCATTGCAAAAAATGAGATCAAAGCTTTCGGTGGCAAAGCTCATTTTATGAGCGTCCAAGCACACGGCCGTTTTTGCACGTTTTTTATGTTGTGCTATTTGAAGCATGTTCAACGATAAATCGGCTGTGACCACCATGGCATGAGGGTATTGTTGAGTTAATTTTTCAGAAAAATACCCAGTTCCCCCCCCCAAATCACAAATATGCAGAGGCGAAAAACGCAGGTATTCTAAGCGAGAAAATAGGCGATGGCCTACTTCTTGTTGCACAAAAGCAGAAGTATCGTAGGTTTTAGAAGCTTTCGAAAAGCCTGCCTGGATATCATTCAAAAACATGCAGGGGATCTCTCTCAATTAAAAATTTTGCCTGAATAACAAATTCAGGTGGATAATGCGGCTTCAGCTTCTGTTATATTGCAAGAGAAGCCCAATTTAGACAGGAGTTCTTGGTCGTGGTCGGGAGAGCAATTTTGTCGGGTTAATAACTTATTGCCTACAAAGATAGAATTCGCCCCTGCCAAAAAACAGAGTGCTTGGGTTTCATCGGACATACTCAAGCGATGACCCGACAAGCGGATGCGGCTTAGGGGCATCATGATACGAGCACAGGCCACGATGCGTACGAATTCGAAGGGATCGACGGGGGGTTGGTTGGCAAAAGGGGTTCCCGGGGTAGGAATGAGTTGATTAATGGGTACACTTCGAGGGTGAGAGGGGAGGTTAGCAATTTGTTGCAGCAGCTTGAGGCGATCGGCCACGGTTTCCCCCATACCCAAAATACCCCCACAGCAAGTATTGAGTCCAGCTTCATGAACATGTTGGAGGGTTTGGAGCCGATCCTCATAGGTACGGGTGGTGATGATTTCGGCGTAATAATCGGGAGAGGTATCGAGGTTATGATTGTAAAAATCCAACCCTGCTTCTTTAAGCTCGGTGCATTGTTCTGGGGTGAGCATCCCCATGGTGAGGCAAGATTCAAACCCATGGGCTTTAACGGTTTTAATGAGAGGGATTACTTTTTCCATAAACCGACGAGAAGGCCGGCGAATACTGGCGGCCATACAAAAACGAACCGCGCCTTGGGCCTTAGCGCTTTCTAACGCGGGGAGTAAATCTTTTTCTTCAAAAAATTGCTCCAGAGTCACATCGGTATGATAATGCACGCTTTGGGGGCAATATTTACAATCTTCTGGGCAAGCGCCGGTTTGAATATTATATAATTGGCACAGTTCCATATCATGGGGGTTGAAGTGTTGTCGAAGCACTTGTTGTGCTTCAAATAATAGGTCAGAAAAGGGGCGTTTATATAAAGCCCAACAGTCTTCTAACGACCAATTGTGTCGCGTTGGCATAGGGGGTTCCCAAAAGAAGATGATTATACCAGGAAAGAGCCTTAAAATGCCTTCAAAATTAAAACAGCTGCTGGATTTTTGCACAAAACAAGTTATTTTTCTTTCAAACATCCGATGTCTTTTGTGTGGCGATACGAAATTTGGCTCCAATTTGTGTCCAGAGTGTAAAAATCGGCTGATGTCAGTGGTGATATTAGGGTGTCACCGTTGTGGGTTACCTTTATTTCAACAGTTAGAGCGCTGCGGCCGATGTTTACCCACTTGGTATGTGTCAAAAACCTATTTTTTAGGGGATTATGATTGGCCTTTTAAGGGGTGGATCACTGGGTTGAAGTATCATCATCGGTTACCGTATGGTCGTTTGATGGGGGAATGGCTGGCAGAAAAATTACGGCAAGAGGGGATCATGGTGGATTGCCTTATTCCCATGCCGTTGCATGTTTCTCGCCTGCGCAGCCGCGGGTTCAATCAAGCCAGTGAGATTGCTAAAATTTTATCAAAATCGCTGGATATCCCGATTGCGTGGGATGTGGCCACTCGTATTCGTGCCACTTCTACACAAACCAAACTCACAGCCCAAGCTCGGCGGGCCAATTTGAAGCAGGCCTTTCAAGTTCAGCCGCTTCAGGGGCAAACCGTGGCCATTGTGGATGATGTGCTGACCACAGGCGCCACCAGTCAAGCCTTGGCCCAAGCGCTGTTAAAAGCAGGTGCCAAGGACGTGCAATTATGGTGTTTGGCAAGGGTTTTATAAGCTCTCTCTCAAGAGTCGTTTAAGTTGGCCAATGAGGTAGAGAAAGGTTTCCGAACAGAACGTTTAAGCCAAACAGTCAAATAAGATAACTCTGTTCGAGATAATATGGTCATGACAAAGATCCAAATGCTAAAACACAAGGGTGTTTTGGCACAAAATATGCTAAAACACAAGGTTGTTTTATCACAAAATATGCTAAAACACAGGGGTGTTTGGTGCATTTGCACGATATTCAACCACTAAAGACTAGATTTCAAAGGAGTACGCGTGGTATGAATGTCATTCAACCAACTTCTTTGGGGTAAAGAGGCTATCACCTTCACCCAAGGCTTCCCCGCTTTTGCAATCACAAAAGGCTCTCCCTTGGCAGCCTGATCAACGAGTTGTGACAAATGTGTTTTTGCCTCATGCATGTTCACCATACGCATAGTATACTCAACAAACTAAGTTCATTGACTTATTTTGGTCTAATGTAGCGCATTGTCAAGCACGCACCCAACCTTTCTTAAAAAGAAACGGCCTTGTTGCATGAATGGCCATGTTTCCACGTCATCCCGAACATTGTGAGGGATCTCCTAAGAGTGGCATAGAGGGAGATCCCTCGCTTTTACCCAATGCCTCTATGCCTCAAAAAAGCTTCTACGGTAAACTTCCGCCCTCGAAAAGCTTCAAACAAGGCCAGAGGAGGACGGACACTGCCCCATTCCAACACCTCATGCAGCCATTTTCGCCCTGTTTCCGGGTTTAACACCCCCGTTTCCTCAAACAACGAAAAAGCATCACTCGATAACACCTCCGCCCACAAATAACTGTAATACCCTGCCGCATACCCCCCCGCAAAAATGTGAGAAAAACTACAAGCAAAGCGATTCTCTGGCAGGGAAGGCGTTACCCCAATTTGACGGTGGATTTCCTCATAAACAGCCTGAGGGCTGTCAGTCAATGCTTTTGTGTGCAACGCCACATCAAACAGTGACATTTCCAGTTGCCTCAACAGCGCCAACCCTGCCTGAAAATGCCGACTCTCAATCAACTGGTCTAAAAAGGGAAAAGGCGCCCCCGTCTCATAATGCCCCGATATCAAAGGCAATACCGATTTCTCAAAACACCAGTTTTCCAACATTTGACTCGGTAATTCCACTGCATCCCAAGCCACCCCGTGAATACCCGCTACACCCGGATAATCAACCTGAGTCAACAAATGATGCAAACAATGCCCCATCTCATGAAACACCGTCACCACATCATCGTGTGTCAGCAAAGCAGGCTTCTTCCCCACTGGTGGCTGAAAATTAGTGGTCAGAAAAGCCACAGGCACCTCTACTGTGTTTCCCACTTTTTGTCGGGTAACACACTCATCCATCCAAGCGCCCCCTTGCTTGTTTTTTCGCGCATATAAATCAACATACAAATACCCTCGGAGACGCTTTGTTTCATCCGTTAGTGCATAAACAATCACATCCGGATGCCAAACATTGACCTCTGAAACAACCGTCAAAGTAATGCCAAATAAGGTCTGAATCACCGTACAAAGCCCCGCCCAAACCCGAGTGATAGGAAAATACGGCCGTAAAGCCTCATCGTCTAATGAAAACATTGTTTTTTTGAGTTTTTCAGAATAATAGGCAATATCCCACGGCTGTAATTCAGATACCCCAAAATTCTCTAACGCAAACCGCTTCAGAGCTTCCCACTCCGCTTTTGCTTGAGGCCGAACTTTCGCTACTAAATCCATTAAAAAAGACCGAACCTCTTCCTCAGAACCCGCCATCTTGGTTTCCAAACTCCACGCCATATAATGCAAAAACCCTAACAACTCAGCACTTCTGTGCCGTTTGTTCAATATATCAGGCAACAAAGGCGTATTATTCCACGCTGCTTCTCCTAAATCAGACGCTCGCGTTACATAAGCTCGATACAACGTTTGGCGCAAATCGGCATTATCAGCATACGTCACCACAGCCGAATAACAAGGATAATCCAAGGTTAAGAAAAACCCAGGTAACTGTTTTTGTTCAGCCAATTGCTTTGCTAACAACTGAGTTCCCTCTGGCACACCTGCCAACAGCCCTTCATCCGTGACAGAATGCCCCCACTCATCGGTGGCCGACATCACATGCTCATCAAACGTATTTTGCAATTCGGATAATTCATTTTGTAGCTTCTTGAACTCAGCACGCACCGTATTCGGTAAAGCCACCCCCGACAATTTAAAATCGCGGATATACTGGGCCAACAACGCCTGCTCAGCCTCTGTGTTAGCATCCTGTACGGCCTGTATTTTTTGAAACAGAGCCTGATGTTGGTAAAAATCGGTGTGATAATCGGTGAGTATGGGCAAACAAGCTTGATACGCTTCCCGTAATGCAGGTGTGCTCTTCACTTGATGCACATGCGAAATGGGCGCCCACCACCGAGAAAACGCCTCTCCCGCTTGCTCTAATGGGGCGAGCGTATTTTCCCAAGTAGGCAAGTCTGATGCCTCAGCTAAAGTATCAACAAGAACTCGCTCCGCCTGCACTTTCTCTGTAAGCGTTGCTAATAATGTGACTGGATTAACGTCAAATGATATTTTCATGAGAAAGGCCGCTCCACGGATACATTATCAATCAACCGAACGCCCTTTAACCAAGCCGCCACCAGTATTTTAAGCTGTTTGGCTGTTTTATCTTGTGCCAAATCAGAGGCTTGTCGCACTTCTAAATAATCCATTATAAATCCAAGCTGTGTTAAATCTTGTTTGGCTTGCTCGCAAATTGTTTGAACATGTTGGGCAGTCGTTTCCAACGCTTGTTTCATAACCACCATCTTTTGATATAGTTCTCCTGCTAACTCTTTATCGGGAGCATTTAAATATTGGTTGCGTGAGCTCATGGCCAATCCATTGGCTTCTCGCACCGTGGGGGCGCAGATTAACTGGATGGGATATTGCATTTCCGTGATCATGCGCTCAATGATCTTATATTGCTGATAATCTTTCTCGCCAAACACGGCGACATCTGGCCGAACCAAGTTAAACAACTTAGCCACCACCGTGGTGACCCCATAAAAGAATCCTGGCCGGCTTTTGCCACACAACTCATCGGACAAGCCTGGCACTCGAACCTCTGCATGAACGGTAGTAACCGGATGTATGTCTTGAACAGAAGGCGCAAATACCACCGAAGCACCCCGTGTCTCACACAAAGCACAATCGGCTACCAAGGTACGGGGGTATTGGTTAAAATCTTCTTTTGGTCCAAATTGTAAGGGGTTCACAAAAATACTCACCACCACTTCATCAGCCAACGTTTTGGCTTTGTCTATTAACGACAAATGCCCCGCATGCAAATTTCCCATGGTAGGCACCAACGCCACCCGTTTCCCCTGGGCGAAAATATCGTTCCGCCATTCAAGCAAATGCGCAGGCGTTTGAATAATGTTCATACAATTTTTTCCAATCTGGTAAAATACCATGCCAACTCAAAAAACTCTCCGCTGCCTGAGCCCATAACATCCCAAGTCCACTTACTACCATAGTAGCCCCGCGTTGTTCTGCCCAAGCCGTAAAGGTTGTTTCGAGGGGATAATTTAAATCGTAGGCTTTTTGAGTCACAAAAGAGATCTCTTGACTCAAAACACCTCGGGGTAACCCATTTACCACAATATCGAAAGGAACTGCACTGGGGGTATAAGGCTGAAGCGGAATACCAGCCTGTGCTGGTAGGGCAAAAGGCGTCCGATTTAAAATCATGACTTCTCGAGGGGATAAGGATAATAGCGTCCCTAATATGCCTCTTATAGCCCCACCAGCCCCTATGAGCAAAATACGTTTCCCCGCGATCTCCCACCCCAAGCGTGCCCAATCCTGTTGTAAACCAACCCCATCCGTGTTATCTCCCATCCAATGGTCAGTATAAAATGTGCTTCCCCTAGTATAAATTAATGTGTTAACAGACTGTACGGCTTCTGCTCTAGGCGTTCTTTTTGAAACCGCTTGATATGCGCGCATTTTAAATGGCGCCGTCACATTCACCCCCCTTCCTCCGTTTTGTGCAAATTGAGTCAAAAACCCTTGAAAGTCAGATATCAAAATATCTTCAGGCAACAGCGTTTTATCATATTGCAGTTGAATGCCACAAGCAGAGGCAAATCGTTGATGGATCTCCGGAGATAACGAATGTGCAATAGGGGCCCCAACCACCGTAAAACGCATGGTTATACCCATTCTCTCGGTTTCAAAAAAACCTCATACAATTCGGCTTCTTTTGAGCCCGCTTCTGGCTGCCAATCATATGCCCAATGCACCACAGGGGGAAGAGACATCAAAATGGATTCGGTTCTTCCCCCAGAATGCAGACCAAACAAGGTTCCTCTGTCATAAATAAGATTAAATTCGACATACCGCCCACGACGATACAACTGAAAAGCGCGTTCTTTATCACCATAGGGATGTAACATCCGTTTTTCGATGATAGGCAAATACGCCTTAGCAAAACTATCCCCCACACTTTTCATAAAAGCCAAACACGTGTCAAATGGCCATTCGTTTAAATCGTCAAAAAACAACCCGCCTATGCCACGGGGTTCTTGACGGTGTTTCAAATAAAAATAAGCATCACACCCTGCTTTAAGCTGAGGATAGATCTCTGGGCCAAACGGTAAGCACGCTTGTTGTGCGGTTTTATGCCAATGTACCGCATCTTCTACAAAGCCATAATAGGGGGTTAAATCATATCCGCCTCCAAACCACCACAATGGCGCTCGACCATTGGAGGGTTTGGCGATAAAAAATCGAACATTCAGGTGAGCGGTAGGACAAAAAGGATTTCGTGGATGAATGACGGAAGAAACACCTAAGGCTTCAAAAGCACAACCAGCCAACTCAGGGCGAGCTTGGGTAGCGGAAGCGGGCAAAGTAGCCCCAAATACATGAGAAAAATTTACCCCCGCTTGTTCAAATAAATCTCCCTTTTGCAAAATTCGGGTACATCCACCCCCGCCCGCTTCTCGAGTCCAGTTATCTTCTTGAAAATTCTGACCATCCATTGCAGATAAAGCTTGGCACAAGGCCTCTTGCAAAGAGAGACAATAAGATTGGACAAAAGGAAGCATAAAAAAACCCCGACGGCTATGAAGCCGTCAGGATATCATTTTTGGAGAGTATTCCAAAATATTAGAAATTCAACTCACTTATTTGTGCTTGTGCCCACTATTATCGCAATGCGATTTGCAGCATCCACACAAACCAGCCAACAAGAAACCACCCACAATGTATTGGATGGCATTACCCGCAATCCACATTTGAAGGAGTTTCATCGGAATGGGTTGAGTTGCATAGCAAACTAAAGAACCACTGGAGACAAAGATTGTCATGATAATGCCATACCGTAATCCTTCACGGCAGCCCATATACTGACACCCTTTCACAAAAATTTGAGCGGCCATTGCCCCAGCAAGAGCAACCCCTCCCCACAACCAATACATATGGGCGGCAAAATCCGCTTTCGGACGCCACAAAGAGGCCGTTTCTTGATATAGATCAGCCAATACTTTAGTGTGCCAAATCCAGCCAAATAACAAAAACCACACAGCCATCACAAACATGGCCTTCCAGAGACCTGTATGACAACCCAAATTAAACCCAGTAACGGGACAGCACATATTTCCTTTTTGATGATGCATAGCAATACTCTCCTTAAGGTGGTTCGCTCTTTAAAGAATAGACAATTTTCGTGCCTTTGTCACTTAAATTGACTTCCTTTGATAAATAAATGTCCGTGCCCATTGAGTAAGGCCTGACTCGACATCACAGATTTTCCTGGCAATTGTGCACGCGTAATCCCCAAAATACCTTGTTGCGTTGCAACATAAATAATGCCACTTTCCGTATCCAAAATGGTTCCTGGCAAACTTTTAGCAGTTTCTGGTAATACAATTGCCTTAAAAATTCGGACCACTGTGTCACCTAACGTTGAATAGATCACAGGCCAAGGTTGAAAAGCCCGAATGGCCCGCTCAATAGCAACAGCAGGTTGTGACCAATCAATCTTAGCATTGTGTTTTTGAATTTTAGGGGCATAAGTGACGTTATGAATGGGTTGTGACACCGCTTTGGCTTGATAGTCTGCAAAATGGCTTAAAACTTCGCATAAGGCTTGACAGCCCAGGGTGGCCAAGGCATCGTGCACAGTTTGACTGGTATCATTTTGCCCAATGGAGTAAGATACTTGATATAAGATAGGCCCTTCATCCATGCCTGCTGTCATTTGCATAATAGAAATACCGGTTGTTTGATCACCCGCCAGCACACTTTGCTGAATGGGTGAAGCCCCACGCCATCGAGGCAGCAAGGAAGCATGCACATTAATACACCCATACCGAGGAATATCCAGAACACGCTGAGGCAATAACAGTCCATAAGCAGCGACCACCAAAATATCCAGCTTCAGTGCTCGCATTTCTTCTACCGTTTCTGATTTTTTAAAATTTTTAGGTTGAAACACAGGTGTGCTGTGTTGTAAGGCCAACTGCTTAACTGGGGAAGGCACACAATGCTGTCCTCGCCCCTGAGGTCGATCGGGTTGTGTATAAACCGCAATGGGCACAAAGCCTACTTCATATAATCCAGCCAACTGTATTGCTGCAAAATCTGGCGTCCCGGCAAATGCGATTCTCATGCTATCCCCTCTTCTAAAGAAGCAGTATACCCATTACACTGATAAGTTCGGAAGTGCCTCCGAATCACGTAAGGGCGAGGCATGCCTTGCCTGTGGGTTAGGCACGCCTGATCCCATTTAGTAATAAGGTCAGGAGTTTTACCATGGATCACCCCTCTTTTACGGCACATATTTTGGCGCTTTGGCGTCTTCCCACAATAGGGCCTGCTTCTTTTGCTCGTTTACAACAAACCGACCCCACCTTTGAGCATTTCTTTCATCAACAACGCTTTGCCCCGCTACTAACGCACATACTCCCCAAGCTTCCACCAGGCTTAAGTCCGGATTGGGCAGGCGTAGAGCGTGATCTCACTTGGCTTCAAGCCCAACCCCATCATCATTTGGTATACCATACCGCACCTGAATACCCAGAGCTCCTCTTGGCCATCCCTCGGTTTCCGCCTTTGCTCTTTGTCAGCGGTGCCTTAGAGGCTCTCTCATTTCCTTATCAAGTGGCCGTGGTGGGCAGCCGACGTCCCAGCCAAATCGGTACCGCCATTGCCTTTGAATGGGCCAAAGAGCTGAGCCAAGCGGGGGTAATTGTCACCAGCGGGCTGGCCTTGGGGATTGATGCATACGCCCACGAAGGTGCCATTGCTGCCCAAGCCCCCACTATTGGGGTATTGGGTTCGGGAATTGATGTTATTTATCCAGCTCAACATACAGCGCTTGCTGAACGTATTTTAGCCCATCAGGGGGCATTGGTTTCTGAGTTCCCAACGGGTACAACCCCAGAGCGCACCCATTTTCCGCGCCGCAACAGAATTATCAGTGGCCTCACGCGTGGGGTTCTGGTGGTTGAAGCGGCACAGAAAAGCGGCTCTCTCATCACGGCCCAATATGCGCTCGACCAGGGGCGAGATGTTTTTGCAGTGCCTGGCAATGTTTTGGGGGCTCAGAGCCAAGGATGTCACACACTTATCCAACAGGGTGCTAAACTAAGTATGAACGTACAAGACATCTTAGAAGAATTCGATTGGCATTCCCGGCCGGGAGGTGTATCTTCAAATGTATCCTCAACCTATTTATCTCCAGGCGCACAAGGGGCCATGTGGCGAGCAGTATCTGACGCCATTCAGGCTGTCCCGGGTGGTTTTATCCGTTAGTCGGGAAGCTCATTATGAAAGAAAATGTACTGGACGTCTTAAGTTATCTATTTGACAATTATCTAGATTTAGACTTTGGGGTGATAGGAGATGAAAATACCCTGGTATGTGAATTAGAGCAAGCGGGCTTCCCTGCCCAAGAAATTGACAAAGCCTTTGATTGGCTTGGAGAGTTGGTTGACTTAAACATCAAAAATGTAGATTTTTTGAACCTTCCTCAGCATTCTATGCGCATACTCACCAAAAATGAGCAAGCGAAACTTGATTTAGAGTGCCAAGGCATGTTAATAGCCTTAGAACGGAGCAATTGCTTAGATCCCCTCTCTCGAGAGATCATCTTAGAAAGAGCAATGGCGATAGAAGTTGAAAGGCTAACTTTGTCCCACTTTAAACGCGTCATCGCCCTGGTGATGCTTAACCGGTGTTGGAGTGATGATGTGGTAGCCTGGGTAGAAGGCTTGGTATACGATTCAGATTCGTGTATCCTCCATTAATCTTAACAGGTTGTTTTAATACTTTATGGCCAACACTTTAGTTATTGTGGAATCGCCTACAAAAGCGAAAACCATTAAAAAATACTTGGGAAAAGAATATCAGGTCCTGGCTTCCTATGGACATGTCAGAGATCTCCTCCCCAAAGAAGGGGCAGTCCGCCCTGACAAAGATTTTTCCATGATTTATCAAACCATTGAAAAAAACGCCAAACATGTCGAAGCCATTGAAAAAGCCCTCCCAGACGTCACCACCCTCCTGTTGGCCACCGACCCTGATCGCGAGGGGGAGGCCATCTCCTACCATATTTATGAACTTCTAAAAGACAAAAAGCTCTTAAAAGGCAAAACCATTGGCCGAGTCGTCTTTCACGAAATTACCAAAACCGCTATTTTGGACGCCATTCAACACCCTCGTGCGCTGTCCGAAGATCTCATCAATGCCCAACAAGCCCGACGTGCTCTCGACTACCTAGTCGGCTTCAACCTCTCCCCCCTGCTTTGGAAAAAAATTCGAAAAGGCCTCTCCGCAGGTCGCGTTCAAAGCCCTGCCTTACGCATGATTGTCGAACGTGAAGAAGAAATTGAAGCCTTTAAAAGACAAGAATATTGGACCATCGAAGCAGATTGTGACAAAGAAAAACAAAAATTTATAGCAAAACTCACGCATATCAAGGCTGTCAAACTGAAAACTTTCGATATCACCACCGAAGAACAAGCCACCAAAATTAAAGCCGCTATCTTGAAGGCCGCTCAAGGATCTTTGTTGGTCGATAAAATCGAAAAAAAGAACCGTAAACGTAACCCAGCCCCCCCTTTTACCACATCCACCTTGCAACAAGAAGCATCTCGTAAGCTGAACTTTGGCACCGCCAAATCCATGCGGGTTGCCCAACAACTCTATGAAGGCATTAACACCGAAGAAGGTCTGATCGGGCTCATTACCTATATGCGTACCGACTCCGTCAATTTAGCAAGCAGTGCCATAGACGATATCCGCACCGTTATATTACAAAAATATGGCCCAGATTACTTGCCAGAAAGCCCCGTTTTCTACAAAACTAAAGCCAAAAATGCCCAAGAAGCCCACGAAGCTATTCGACCAACTACAATTAGCTTAAACCCCAAAAAGCTGCAGGACGTTTTAACGGCTGATCAATATAAACTGTACGAACTTATCTGGAAAAGAACACTTGCCTGCCAAATGACGCCCGCCAA
>JAHFQG010000067.1 GCA_023266415.1 Francisellaceae bacterium
TGAATGGATTCACTTAAATTAAACGGCTTCCGTTTTTTCGGCATGTCTTACTCCTTTAAGATTATAAAATATGATATCCGGAATCCACATAGAGGATGTCCCCAGTTATACCACGACCCAAATCAGAACACAAAAAAGCCGCCGCGTTACCCACATCAATGGGATCGATGTTACGCTTTAAAGGGACCAAAGTTTCATGTTCTGATAACATGGTTCTGAAATTTTTGATGCCAGAGGCCGCCAAAGTGCGGACAGGCCCCGCAGAAATAGCGTTCACCCGGATGTTTTTAGGCCCTAAACTATAAGCCATGTATCGAACATTGGCCTCTAAGCTGGCTTTGGCTAACCCCATCACGTTATAATTGGGGAATGCACGTTGGGCGCCAATATAGGTCAACGTGAGCATCGCGCCTGCACGGTCTTTCATAAAAGGGATTGCCCCTTGACCCAAAGCAGCAAAACTATAGGAGCTGATATCGTGTGCTATCCGGAACCCTTCACGATTGATGTGTTCGACATAGTCGCCTTCCAATTGGTCGGCTGGTGCATACGCCATGGCATGAATGAGTATATCGAAATAGGTCCAGTGTTGTTTTAATTGTTCAAAACAATGATGGATAGCAGCATCTTCCGCGACATCTAAAGGCAGTATCACCGAAGAATTACAAGATTCAGCTATTTTGCTAACCCTGGATAACAGCTTCTCATTTTGATACGTAAAAGCCAATTCCGCCCCCTCTCGATGCATTGCCTCCGCAATACCCGCCGCAATGGACCGATCACTCGCCACCCCCGTAATCAGCGCTCGTTTTCCATCCAAAAATCCCATATGATACCCCTAGGACTGTGTCAATTTGAGCTATTGTAACAGAACAATCAGCAAAGGAAATGTATGCGCGTGTTGTTTAATTGGCTAACTTTTTTAACGCTCTGCAGCCTCTTAGCCGGCTGCGGCAAAGAACCCCTCAATACCCCCTATCCAGATGACCCCGATAATACCAACACTTTTTATACCGCTTTCACTGAACCCCCCAAACACCTCGACCCCGCCCGCTCCTACAACGCTAACGAATGGGCCATCCTCAACCAAATTTATGAGCCCCCCCTCCAATACCACTATCTCAAACGCCCCTATGTCTTAGAACCATTGGTAGCTAGCCAAATGCCTACCGTGGAGTACACCACCAAACAAGGCCAAAACATATCCATTTATACCATCCACATCCAATCAGGCATCTACTATCAACCCCACCCAGCTTTCGCCAAAAATAGCACAGGCGATTATCTCTACTTAACCCTAGATCCAGCCCAAGCCTCCGAAGTCTACTCTCCTCAAGAATTTCCCCAAAAAGCCACCCGAGAACTCACCGCTAACGACTTTGTATACCAAATTAAAAGACTGGCCTCGCCCAAAACCCAATCCCCCATCTTTGGCCTCATGGGTGATTATATTATTGGCCTTGAAGACTTACGGCAAACCTTGAAAAACACGCCTAACAGCGCCTTCCTAGATTTACGGAACATCCCCTTTGAGGGCGCCACCGTGGTTGACCGCTATACATACCAAATTACCCTCAAAGGTACATATCCTCAATTCATCTATTGGTTAGCCATGCCGTTCTTCGCCCCAATGCCCTGGGAAGTCGACCAATTTTACCAACAACCCGCCTTCCAAGAACATAACCTTACCCTCGATTGGTACCCTGTGGGAACCGGCCCCTATCAAATGATTGAAAACAACCCAAACTATCGTATTATCTTGGAACGTAACCCCCAGTATCACGGCGAACTTTATCCCAATGCCGGGGAAAAAGGGGATGACGACAAAGGCTTGCTTCAATATGCTGGCAAACCTATCCCCTTTATCGATCGAATCGTCTTAAGTCTCGAAAAAGAAAGCGTGCCCCATTGGACCAAGTTCTTACAAGGCTACTACGATGTGTCAGGCGTTAGCTCCGATAGCTTTGACCAAGCTTTTACCACCAGCGGCTTCGGTGGCCTTGCCCTCAGCCCTGAAATGGAAGCCAAAGGCATCCGTATTGAAACCAGCGTCGATCCAACCATCTTCTACTGGGGCTTCAACATGCGAGATCCCGTGGTGGGGGGGAACAGCCTACGTGCTAAAAAACTCCGAAAAGCCATATCCATCGCCATCGATGAAGAAGAATACATCCAAATATTTTTGAACGGACGTGGTCTCCCCGCCTATACCCTCATCCCCCCAGGCGTGAGCGGGGGGGAAGAAGCCCCCATCAATGAAGGCATTTATCAACAACTCTTCGACGGCTCCTTCAAAAGACGTCCCATCCAAGAGGCCAAAACTCTCCTGGCAGAAGCAGGATATCCCAATGGAATAGATCCAGCCACCCACAAATCCCTCGTCTTATATCTGGACGATGTGGCCGATGCTACCCCCGACAGTAAATCAGAATTTACGTGGATTCAAAAACAATTCAATAAAATAGGGATACAACTTATTGTTCGTTCCACCCAGTACAATCGATTCCAAGAAAAAATGCAGCACGGCGCTGCCCAAATTTTCAAATGGGGTTGGCATGCTGACTACCCAGATGCTGAAAATTTCTTGTTTCTGCTCTACGGCCCCAACGCCAAAGCCATTTATGGAGGCGAAAACGCGACCAATTACCAAAATCCTCAATTTGATGTCCTCTTCCAACAAATGCGGAAAATGCTACCAGGCCCCGAACGAAATCAACTCATCACTCAGATGATCCACTACGTCCAAGAAGACTCCCCCTGGATTATGCGGTTTTACCCAAAAGCATACACCCTGTCACACCAATGGCTATCCCCTGGTAAACCAAACGCACTGTCATATAATACCCTCAAATATCGTCAAGTTGACCCAAATATGCGGTCCCACTATCGCTTCGCCTGGAACAAACCCCACCGTTGGCCCGTGGTCGTTTTCTTCTGCCTGATGCTTCTGTCTTGGATCCCTGCCCAGATTTACTACTTTCACAAAACATTTTGGCCGCCTAAACTGCGAGGCAGCCCCTCAAAGGGACTTTAAATGCAATTGACCCATCCAGATAAAACCTTTCTAACCCTCGTGCTGGGTGCCATTGGCGTGGTATTTGGCGATATTGGTACCAGTCCCCTATATGCCTTTCGAGAATGCTTCATTGGCTCCCACGCCCTCACCATCACCCCCCCTAATGTTTTAGGGGTGCTCTCTCTCATGCTCTGGTCTCTCATTTTGGTGGTCAGCATTAAATACCTCGCCTGCGTCATGCGCGTCAATAACCACAAAGAAGGCGGCATCTTGGCCCTCATGGCCCTCGCTCTCAAAACCAAAGAAAAAAACCCCAAAGCATATGCTTTCATCGGACTCATTGGCATAATCGGCGCCGCTACCTTCTACGCCGATAGCATGATTACCCCTGCCATCTCCGTGCTCTCTGCCATCGAAGGCCTTCAGGTGGCTACCCCAGCCATCACCCACAGTATCATTCCACTCACCTTGCTGTGTCTCACCGGATTGTTTTGGATCCAAAAACGAGGCACAGCCCACATCGGCGCTTGCTTCGGCCCCATCATCGCCCTCTGGTTTGTGGTCATCGGCCTACTGGGCCTGTATCAAGTCTTCCAAACCCCCACCATCTTATCCGCTTTTTCCCCCCAATACGCTTGGCAATTCGCCCAAATACATCAATGGCATACCTTGTTTACTCTGAGCGCTGTGGTGCTGGTCGTTACTGGTGTTGAGGCCCTCTATACCGATATGGGCCATTTTGGCATTAAACCCATCCGATTCGCCTGGTTCGTGTTGGCCATGCCAGCCCTATTCTTCAATTATTTGGGGCAGGGGGCCCTGTTGCTTTATCATCCCGAAACCCTCGCAAATCCTTTTTATTACTTGGCCCCCCACTGGGGGATGCTCCCCTTGGTTATTTTGGCTACCTTGGCCTCTATTATCGCTTCTCAAGCCGTCATAACGGGCGCTTTTTCCATGACACGACAAGCCATCCAACTTGGATATAGCCCGCTCATGGTCATTCGACACACTTCCTCGGCACAAGAAGGCCAAATCTATTTGCCTTTTGTTAACTGGATTTTATTTCTCTCCGTGGTTTTTTTGGTACTCTTCTTTCAACATTCTTCTCATTTGGCCGCCGCTTATGGCTTGGCTGTCTCCATCACCATGTTAACCACCACCCTCTTGGCCTACCTGGTGATGCGGCATAAGTGGCGTCGAAGTGATTTGTGGCTATTCCTCAGCGTTATCTTGTTGGTGGATATTTTATTTGTGTCATCCAGCTCTCTTAAAATCATGCAGGGTGGCTCTATCCCCATCCTCATCGGACTTGCTCTCTTTCTCCTCATGCACACCTGGCATACCGGCCGCGAATGGCTGCTAAAATGCGTCCACGACGACTCCTGGCCTATCGAAGCATTCATCCACAACATTCAAAAACACCCCCCCCATCGAGCCCCCGGCATCGCCGTTTTTTTCACCAGCTCCCTACAATTTGTACCTCGAGCTTTGTTACATAACTTAAAACACAACGCAGTCCTGCACCATACCGTCCTTTTTTTAACCATCAATACCCTCGATGCCCCCTTTATTAAATCTAAGTATCGCCTCAAAATTAACCAACTGGGACATGGCTTTTATCAGGTGATCGCCTTTTATGGCTTTAAAGAAACCCCCGATATCGCCACTTTAATGATCCAAATTCAACAAGAAACAACCCTGGATATGAACGATATGAATACTTCCTTCTTTCTATCCCGTGAAATCATCTCCACCGATGCATTTGACCATATGAACCCATGGCAGGGACACCTGTTTTCTTGGATGCGACGCAATGCATTAAGTGCAACAGAGTTTTTCAATATTCCCTTGAATCGGGTAATAGAACTTGGGGTGCAAGTAAAATTGTAAGAATTTCTGATCCAAGGAGAGAGTACGATGAAATCTTATTGCATACGTCGACTGCTGTATGTTATTCCCCTGCTGTTTGGCATCAATCTCATCACCTTCGTGCTGTTTTTTATGGTCAATACCCCAGACAACATCGCCGCCATACATTTGGGCGAAAAATATATCACCGCCGCTGAAATCAACGATTGGAAAAAAGCCCACGGCTATGATAAACCCCTGTTGTATAACCCCACAGAACCTGGTATCGCTAAACTCACCCATACCTTGTTTGTCGAACAATCTATTCGATTGTTTCAGTTTGAATTCGGCCAATCCGATGCGGGAGACGACATTCGATACGATATTCTACGACGCATAGGCCCCAGCCTGGCCATCGCCGTACCCGCATTGTGCTTGGGCGTATTGGTCAACATTACCTTCGCCCTCTTGTTGGTGTTTTTTAGACATACCTATGTGGATAGACTAGGCTCCATTTGGTGCGTCATGCTGATGTCCATTTCTTTGCTCTTTTATATCATTGGGGGGCAATATTTGTTATCCAAATTACTAAAACTCGTCCCCATCTCCGGCTATGAATCCGGCTGGTCTTTGCTGCGATTCCTGATTTTGCCCATCATCGTTGGCGTTATAGGCGGCATCGGCTCCGGCGTTCGCTGGTATCGTACTATTTTCTTGGAAGAAGTCCACAAAGACTATGTGCGCACCGCACGCGCCAAAGGCGTCTCGGAAATCGCTACCCTCTTTAAACACGTTTTACCTAACGGATTTATCCCCATCGTCACCGGCGTGGTGGTGCTACTCCCTCTGTTGTTTTTGGGTAGTCTACTAACCGAATCCTTTTTCGGTATCCCCGGCCTTGGCAGCTATACCGTCGATGCCATCCAACAACAGGATTTTGCCATCGTTCGGGCTATGGTATTCTTAGGATCGGTCCTCTACATTATCGGCCTCTTATTAACCGATATTGTCTATACCTGGGTAGATCCCCGTATTCGCCTCTAAAGGATAAGGAGCGGCATCATCGTTTTTCTATGGACAGATATCTTACTGTGGGTGATTTTCGCCTTTCTCGTGGGCTGCATGGCCTATGTACGGCGCTATGAACACCTCCGGCAAGTGTGGCGAAAAGTCTTTTTTCACCCCGCTGGATTGGTGTCTACCCTCATCATTGTTGCCTACCTGGTGGTGGGCCTCATGGATAGCCTCCACTTTTATTTTCCCATCAAAGGGTTCGGAGGCCCCCACAGCGTCCTCGATTACTTCTTGCGACATCTCGCCTACGACACTGAAAAATCTTTCTCCAGCCCCTTTTCTTGTGTGGGCTTCACCAAAGAACCCTTCATGCAAGAAGGACAATGGGTGTACGATTATCCCCCCCTTATGTACGCCTGCCAAACCCTTATGGGCAATACCCGATTTTGGGACATCGTCCACACCACCTTAGGCGCCATTGCAAAAGCTACCCTCTGGCTGGTTATTTTGTGGCACCTCCGGCCCCATCGTGCCAACATGACAATGTTTTCCAAAAAGCCCGAACTCCCTCAAAAAACCTTTTGGATAACCCTAGGCCTCTTCATTTTTCTT
>JAHFQG010000068.1:0-3774 GCA_023266415.1 Francisellaceae bacterium
TTGAGATACAATGGTTTTTTCTGTGGCCAAACAGGCCCGTCCATAGGCATGATCGTACCAGGGACAATGATAGCTCATTAAGTCTCCCTACTTAATTTAAACTGTATGCCAGCCTGTGCTGGCATGACAATCTGTCATGATATCTGACAAAAGCCATACTTTTGTATCATATCAGGCCTTTTTTAAGAAGGCACGCATTTAAAAATTAAGTTAAATAACTTGTAAAACTTGCATCTGATAGAGAGGACTCATATAATGAAAGGAGTTTCGACCTGGGAATTTTGAATGACGCTGCCGTCGCTTTTATTTCGAACCAGTACTTTAGGCGCTATGGCAGTCTTGCTGCTTCTATTAAATGCTTGTGAAACGATTGCGCCCCCTACATCTGATGAACCCCCTTTTCAAGACAACCTCCGTGTCTTAGAAGCCCAAACGCCGGCTGAACGACTACCTCCCACCAAAAACACCCGCTTAGGACTATTAGAGCAGCTGGAAAAACTGGATGGCAAGTGGCTGGGTGCTACGGTAGGCCAAAACAGCATTTGGCCGCGCATTCAACGCGGCTATAGTTTAACATATAATCCGGCTAATCCAGAAGTTCAGAAATACATTCGCCAGTTTGTCCGGTACCCCGGACATATACAACAAGTGGTGCTGCGCTCCAGCCCTTATTTACATTACATCTTGTCTGAAATCGAACGACGAGGGCTCCCCACGGAGCTCGCTTTATTACCTATGGTTGAAAGCGCATTCGACCCTTTTGCCCATTCACATATGGGAGCCGCGGGCATTTGGCAACTGATGCCAGCGGCTGGCAAACGATTTGGTTTACAACAAGACTGGTGGTATGATGGCCGACGAGATATTGTAGCTTCCACCAATGCTGCTCTAGATTATTTGCAGCATCTGCATGAGTTTTTTGGCAAAGATTGGTTGTTGGCTTTAGCGGCCTATAATTCAGGTGAAGGCACGGTGCAGAGGGCTATTGCTAAAAATCAACGAAAAAATATCAGTACCGCCTTTTTTAATTTAAATTTACCCCAACAAACCAGAGATTATGTGCCTAAATTGCTGGCAATCAGCACCATATTCAGAAATCCAGCTCAATATCAACTTGATTTACCTTATGTCGAAAACAAACCCTATTTACAAACTGTTCAAGTAAAATCTCAAATCGACCTAGCCTATGCCGCCGAACTAGCAGATATCGATTTAAAGCTGTTATATCGCCTAAACCCAGGGTTTAACCGATGGGCAACCCACCCCAATGGCCCTCAAGATTTACTCTTACCCGCAGACAAAGCGAAGCGTTTTACCCATAATTTAATGGAAGCCAACACCAAAGACTTCGTTCATTGGAAACGATATTGTATCCAACCCGGAGATACTTTACGCAGCATTGCGGGTATGTACAGAACAACTATTGACATATTAAAATATGTCAATAATTTGAAAACGAATCAGCTGACGGTAGGGCAGTATTTGCTTATCCCAAATCACAAAAAAGTAAACCCAAAACCGGCTGCCAAAAATTTACTGTTAGGGAAAACAGTTCATCTATCCTCCGAAAAAGCGTTAGGCCAGGAAGCCAAGACGTTGACGGCAACACACATTTAAGTAGGTAAGTTGTATATGCCTCCTTCTCCTTCTCCTTCTTCTCCTTCTTCTCCTTCTTCTCCTCCTTCACTCGGCCACTCCCAAAATTCTCCTTTTGGGGTCGTATCTTCCAAAAACAGACTTAATTTAGAACCCAATCCCCCTGTTAATTACGCTCTCAGGTGGGAGAAAGAATGGAATATCTGCGCAATCCCCGGGGCCTCCGAGAATGATAAAACATTCCATTATTTAGTTCTCTCTCCATCTCCTTCTCCAGAATCAGTTTTCTCTCCATGTCCTTCTCCGAAACGAGAACATTTCTTAAACCTGCTAAAGGAAGGATGCCTCTGGCAGGCTAAAATCAAAGAAACGGAAGAGCCACCCCCCCCCTCCCCTCGCCCCGCCAAACTTGGCGTATCCGCCCTTCCTCTGCCGTCCTCCATCCCCCTCCTATCCTCAGAATCTGATATGTCCTCTGCCATCGCACTGGGTTTTCAACAAGCCCTACGCTTCTCCCCCTCTCCAAACTTAAACCCTGAAATCCCCCTATTAGAAACCCAAAGTATTTTCCCCCCTGCTAAACGCAGTCTTAGCAGCCGATCTTCCCTACGCATGACCCAAATGGCTATTACCGATTCTCCTTGTCCAGAGTCTCCTTATAAAAGGGTGGCTATTTCCGCCTCCTCGTCGTAGGAGATATTCATGCATTTTTCTGTATTAGAGATCATAGCCACGCTGTGTGCTTTATTTTATTTGTGTTTTTTTATACGGAAAAAGTCAGTTGGATGGCTTTTTGGTGCTGTGGCGGCACTTTTGTATGGGGAGATCATGTATCAGCAGGGGTTATGGTTACAAACCCTGCTACAGGGATTTTATTTTTGCACCACAATTTATGGTTTTTGGCATTGGAAAACCCAACAAGCAGAAGGTACATTTCACATTCAACGTATGTCACATTTATGGCACGAATGGATAGTGGGAACCCTTATATTGGTTTCATTTTTTGTAGGTCATCTGACCTATAGCCTGTCATCTGAACCTTTAATCCCCGCCTTATATTACCTCGACGCCTTGATTGCCTTAGGCAGCATGGCCGCTACCTGGATGGTAGCTCGTGGTTACCTGGAAAATTGGCTCTATTGGATGGTTTTAGACACCCTGGCAGCCTCTTTATACTACCAGCAAGGATTAACCCTAACAGCGGGGTTGTTCGTGCTGTATACTGGCTTATCCGTAGTGGGATATCGGAAATGGATGGGCCAGGAACAAGTGGTAACCGAGCGAGTATCTGCTAGCCAAGGAAGGGCATAAGACTGGACCCCTACCCCCTTCGCTGGAGTGACATCCCCTGTCATGCCAGCGTAGGCTGGCATCCAGTCCGAGTCTCTGCCTTCTGGACCCCAGCCTTCGCTGGGGTGACACATAGGAAGCCTTTTGCGAAAGCCATTTTTTAATTAAGCTGGCAGAACTCGGTCGGATAACCCTTAGACTGGGTGCCAGCCTTCGCTGGCATGACAAATGAGGCGCTGGGGTGACACATGTGCCTTTTGTCAACAAAATCAGACTGATTTTCTCAAAAATCGGTCTAGGGCATTCGCAAACTGTTGGTTTTCCTGTTTACCCATAGGCGCAGGCCCCCCTCTTATTTGACCTTGAGCGCGTAAATCTTCCATGAGGTTTCGAACAGCCAAGCGCTCCTTAATGGAATCTTCTGTGTAAAACTCCCCTCTTGGGTTCAACGCAAAGCCCCCTTTTCTGATCACTTTATCGGCCAGAGGAATATCGGCGGTAATGACCAAGTCATTTTTCTGAACCATATCAGCAATGGCGTCATCTGCCACATCAAACCCCTTCCCCACTTGAATGAACTTGATATAAGGGGAACGAGGGAACGCCATGGGTTGATTGGCCACCAAAACCAGAGGAACTGAAAGTCGGCCGGAGGCTTTAAACAAAATCTCTTTAATCACTTTCGGGCAAGCGTCGGCATCGATGAGAATTTTAATGAGAAATACCCCTATGACAACATTGGTATAATAGATGCAAAGCGCACTGGCTAAACCAATATTTAAGGTCTTTTCTGGGCCAAGGGGGGGAATGATATTGCCTTACTTGAGTGCCTCCCTCTAAGCCAGCCACCCCCACATACAAGAGCCCAATGGGTTTTTCGGGTGTGCC
>JAHFQG010000068.1:3784-6454 GCA_023266415.1 Francisellaceae bacterium
TCAAGGAGAGGCCTAAAGTACTGTGCGTTAACCGACGTACCCCTTCTGCCATCTCAAGTGCCACTTCAGCGCTGACAGCACCATACAGTTGCAATGTTTCGGGTTTAACGTGTAAAAATTGTATTTTAGCCGCATTACTATAGGTAATGAAATTGGCCTGAATATACTGTGAGCTGCCCGAAATATCAGTGAGTCTGGAACTGACTAATCCGCCTGTACAGGATTCTGCGACCGCCAAAGTCCATTGATGATTAATCAACAAGGCGCCTATATTACCTTCTAACGTTTCTTCATTATCCGCAAAATGGTAAGGTTGTGTGCGACTGAGAATAGTATCTCGTATGGGTTGTATCTTATTCAGAACCGCTTGCTCGTTAGCGGCTTTGGCGGCTATGCGAATACGAACCTCTGCTTGTCCTACATAGGGAGAAACGGTGGGATTAGAGGATGCCATTAAATCAGATAGTTTTTCGGCTAACAAAGATTCGGATATGTCAAAAAAATGTAAATCCCACGTTTTCAGCACAGCGGGCACCGTATGGTAGGGCATCACGTGCTGCATAGCCGCATCCCACATGGCTTTTAACTCCCTGGGTACCCCTGGGAAAGCCAAAATCAGACTTTTCTCCACCGCCCAAAAAACGCCTGGGGCAGTGCCCACTGAGTTTATGAGGTTTATGCTGCCAACGGGTTTGAGTGCTTGTTTTTGGTTGGAGGGGGAAGCCTCGATGCCGCGCCGCACAAAATAATCGGCAATATGGGCTGCTCGTACTTCATCATATTCCAGCGGTTTCTGGAAGGTTTGGGCTAAGACTTCTAACGTAATATCATCGGCTGTGGGACCCAACCCACCCGTGAGGATAATCAGCTGAGAGCGGCTTACGGCCGTTTGAATAACCCCTTTTATACGGTCTGGATTATCTCCAACCGTTGTGTGATAATAAACGTCAATCCCCACTTCGGCCAACTGGGCGGAAATCCAAGCCGCATTGCTGTTCACCACTTCTCCCATCAGCAATTCAGTGCCAATGGCAATAATTTCAGCCTGAAATGTTAAGCCCTTATGGGAGGGTTCTATGAGATGCATCTCCTCCTCCTTGGTGCGGTTGAAGGTCATAACTGGTACTCCTCCCCCCACCTTCATTTTGTATTAAAACATGTGACTCTATCAGAGATTTTATATCTCTTAGGGCCGTATCTTGCGAGCATTTGGCCAATTTTGCCCATTTAGTAGAAGTCAGTTTCCCTCGAAACTGATCTAGCATCAAACCAATGACTTTGCATTGCCGTTCATTAAAAGATTTACCCGAATGCACTTTCCAAAATTCCACTTTGTACAAAACTTTATTTAAAATATCACCCGATGTCAGGATAGCATTTTTTAAACAACAGAGAAACCATTCTAGCCACTCAGTCATATCTTGAGTGCCCTTTTGACAGCGTTCTAGAATTTTATAATAATCACGGCATTCTTTTTGAATTTGCGATGACATACTATAAAAACGTTGTGCACTGTTTTCTGAGCGAGCCAGCATCATATCTGCTATAGCGCGAGCAATACGTCCATTCCCATCATCAAAAGGATGTATGGTAACAAACCAAAAATGTGCCAAAGCCGATTTAATGACCCAATCCGTTTCCAAGGTGAGATCATTAAACCAATTCAAAAACAAATCCATTTCGTGGGTTAGTCGGTCAGCTGAATGGGCTTCATAATGAATTGTTTCACGACCATAGGGTCCTGACACAACTTGCATGGGATGCACACGCCATTCCCCAGTGGTGATCAGCCCCATACCGCTTCTCCCTGTGGGGAATAAAGCCGCATGCCAATGACACAGGCGTTCTTTTGTTAAAGGGGCTTGATGATGCCGGATGGCATCTAGCATAATTTCCACAATACCTTCTACAGAGCGATCTACCGGTATCAACCCCCCGTATTCTAAACCCAACCGCTTGGCAATAGAAGAACGTACTTGCTGAGTATCTAGGTTCTCCCCTTCTATTTCTGAGGTTTTAAGAACATCCTGAGTCAAAACGCAAAGGGTAGATTCTTCACACAAATCAAAGCCTAAAGCAGCCATACGACCCAACAATCGACCTTGTAAATGCCGAATCTCCAGCAATAATGGGGCTATTTTGGCTTTATTCCAAGTTAAATTTGGCCAGTCTGCTTGCTCGTGCAGATACACCATAAAATCAATCTCCGCATCTACTGCGTAGATTATAGGTATTATTCACCGTATTGGCAACTTATTCTCCGCATTTTATGCGGAGAATAGACCAATTATTCTCCGCATTTCCCTTATTTGCGGAAGGATTGGCCAGAAAAAACCCTTGACCAATGTAGATACAAAGAGGGCCTTGTTGCATGATGGGATGACCAAATATATACTACGGGCAACTGGATGCCAGTTTTCACTGGCATGACATCCAGAATGCCTGATTCAGGCAACAAGGCTCCCAAGAGTGTTTTTAAGATTATTCTTGCATCCACCTTATCTAGGCCCCTTTTGGCTTTTTTGTTTGGTTCTCGGTTTCTCTTTGTGATCAATCCAGTCTTCCAAAATGCTCTGTGCCGATTTGTTCTGCTGCCCATGCCCTCTAGCCAACATGTTGTTAGCAAACATTTGCATTTGCAGGGGAGGATTATGGTTATCTGTGTTCTTT
>JAHFQG010000069.1 GCA_023266415.1 Francisellaceae bacterium
TCCACTTTTCAGAAGCGGAAATAATGCTTCCATTTTCATCTTTAATCATTTCTTGAGACGTATAGCCCAAATATGTTTCGGTTTTTCCTTCAGATTCTTTCTTGAACTTTTCCATAAGACACAGTGTTTCGTCATCTATATCCAGATCTAAATCACCCGCATCTTTTAATGCACGAGCAATATGAAGCAACTTCCCAATGAAAGCAGGTTTTTCGTAATCGTTGGGACGGTTTGGCATAAAAACTTGTGGTTCTTCAAATTTTTTCCATGTATCTTTGGCTTTTTCTGATGAATCATTTTTGATTAAGTTTTCAAATAAATCCTTCACAAAATCATGAGATCTAGAGTACGTAACCGAAACCACTATGCCTTTATCGGTTTTTTTTGGAATTATGTTCCCAATGCCCGCTTTAAAGCGTATTTTTTGAAGAAATTCTTTTTCTTGCGGATTTCCAAGTGTGTGAAATGGCATAGTGGTTAAATCTACATCCAGTCCTGTAAATGGTATTTCTTCTAGTTCACCTGTTTCCGGGTTATACCGTTGCATGATTTTTCTAAAATAGTTAACTGATTACCTTAATAATAGTCTATTTTGGGAGCTATACTTGGGAATGAACCACCCTTACGTAGGGGCGAGGCGTGCCTCGCCCGCGGGGGAGGGAAATACGAAGGTTGACCTATGACGATATCACCCTACCCCCTCCCACACTCGCGCAGCATTGCGCATGTATTGGACAACGGGGTACAGTTATACCGAAAAAGTTTTTGGGCGTTATTACCTTTAATGATACTGTTCGGTTTAGTTGGTTACTCACCTTATTTTTTAACCTATGTACCACCTCGATTTGCCTCTTATGTCGAAATTATCCACCATTATAATACTGCTTATTGGGTTATCCAGACTGCCATTGTCAGCACATTATTCATCGCTATTTTTTATCGTTTACACACTTTTTTACAAGATACTCCCTGTGATACCGGGGTAGCGGTTGGTGTTGCATTGCACAAACTGTTACCTTTTTTAGGTACCTTGATACTGGTAGGAGCTGTTCTGATGGGTTCATTCATACCCACTCTCTTCCCTCAATATGCCTTCAGCCCCTTTTTCTGGCTAATCAGCTTGGTGTGCGGTATTGGATTTTTATATGTCTTTCCCGCTCTGGTTTTAACCAGTATTCAAAGCACCACCATAGGGCAAAGCCTAGAAACCAGCTTCCAACTGGTTAAAGGTCATTTTATCCGTACCAACACCATTTTGGCGGTTATTTTATTGCTTTATGGCGCCTGTGGTGTGGGTATCGCCATCCTTTTTCTAGGAATGCTTACTTATGGCACCCTCACGGTTAACAGGCCTGATATGGCTCAAATGCTCGTCCAAATGCTCATCACAGTGGTATTTGGGGGGTATATTCCCGCCTCTCTGATAGTGCTGGTGCACGATTTGGAAGCTAGGCAATCTATGTGCTAGAATACCCTTCTGGGGGCGTCTTTGGCTTCGACGGCAGGGCAAACCTAGCGGTGCATGTCGAGCACACAGTTTTGACTCGTAAAAACAAATTGTATTCTATAGTTGCAAACGACAGCTATATCGAAAAAACCGCTCTAGCAGCGTAAGTTTTTTCCTCCTAGCCACTCGGTTTCTTGTGCCGGTGGGTTCTAGGGGTCATATTCACAAGATAGTCACATACATTGCTCTGGGGTGTGTGGCAAAACCAACAGAGCTCGCCTCAAAATACCCAGCTGAATGGGGTCGTTTGGGGTTAATTTGAACGTTCAGCTAAACATGTAGATCCTCTAGCAGCGTTTTGGCGGACGCGGGTTCAATTCCCGCCGCCTCCACCAGTTTTTTTAATGAATATATCCCCTTCCCTACGCACTGGATGCCGGCCTTAGGTAACCGAGCGAGTATCTGCTAGCCAAGGAAGGACTGAAGACTGGACCCTACCCCCTACGCTGGGGTGACAGGAAAATACGCCGGGGTGATACAGTCAAGCTGTCAAGTAAGAAGTCAGCCAATTAAGCTAAATATTAGGTTTCTCTCTATCCGCTTGATTGGAAAATATTGAAATTTTTCCATTTTTCTCATATAATACGTCGGAATTAATAGGAATTTTATGACGAACCGTACTTCTTACACCCTAAATGCCTACAGCGCCCCCGTTCACATCAATTTACGAGAAACGCTCGATTTACTACCTGGTGAACCCAAAGAACGCTACGACCAAGATTGCCTCATCGTTCACCGCTCTGAAATCGCCAAAATTTTCATTTTCCGGTTCGGCACTGTGGTTTTTTTTGATATCCCTCTCGAAGAACATCCTCATTACCTCACTGCATTGGGCATTACCCCAAAAACCAAAACCGATAAACCCTCCTTTTCCGACGATGTGGCTGAAGAAAATTTTAGCCTCATCATTTGTCCAGGCCCCATGGAAGTATCTTTTAATGCGGTTAAAATAGCTGAATTCGATTTAAGTAAAGTTCAAATCGTTGCCCATGTGTTGGCTCAATCCAGCGCTCTGGAGATTATTGAATGGGATGCCGAAGACTTCCTAACCGAGTCCGACAAAATGTCCCGAACCCTCATGAGTGGCCGATTCGCCAGTCGCAGCCGACATCGGCTGTTACAATTTATTGGTGAAGGTCTCAGTGCCAGACATCGTATTGTCAACCAAGTTCTTTTGCTAAATGAACCTGAAAAAACCTGGGAAAAAGAAAATTTAAGCCATTTATACCACGATTTGTTCAAAACATTTGACATGAAAGACCGTTTAGAACGACTGGATAAAATGTTGAACCTAAGCGCTGATGTATCTGGTTTGTTGCTGGAAATTGTGCACACACAACGAGCTGAAATCATGGAGTTAATTATTATTGCACTCATTTCCATGGAATTGTTACAGTCTATTTTTTTACATTAATTCCTGGACCCCAGCCTACGCTGGGGTGACAAGCCTACGCTGGGGTGACAATACCCTCCCGCTACACCCCTACCATCCTGCCATAAACATCTTCTAATCGCACAATATCATCTTCTCCCAAATAACTCCCAGACTGTACCTCTATGATTTCTAACGGAATTTTACCTACATTTTCCAAACGATGCACAGCGCCTATGGGGATATAAGTGGATTCATTTTCGGTTACTAAAAATTCTTCTTGATTACGCGTAACTTTCGCCGAACCCCTAACCACCACCCAATGTTCCGACCGATGATGATGCTTTTGCAACGAAAGCTTAGAACCCACATTCACTGTAATACGCTTCACCTGAAACCGCGGACCTGCCGTCACAGACTCAAAAGCACCCCACGGACGTACCACCCGAGAATGCGTATTTAACACCGCTGCATGGTTGGTTTTTAACGCCTGAATAAGCGTTTTTAATTGTCCCGCCTGCTCTTTGTTTAAAATCAACACTGAATCTTGTGTTTCAATTATAATTAAGTTATCTACCCCAATGGTTGTGACTAATCGATGCGTGGCCTGCACAAAAGTCCGTGTGGTATTTTGTAAAACCACATCCCCCACAATCGTATTTCCCACGCCATCCGGAATATGCTGCTCGGCCACAGCAGGCCAAGAGCCTACATCACACCACTCGGCCTGCAACGGAATAACAGTGGTTTTTGGTAATTTTTCCAACAGCGCGTAATCGATGGAATTTTCGGGAGATTGCTGAAAAGCTTCTCGGTTAGGACGTACGAAACAGTTTTCTTGCTGACTTAATGCAATGGCATTCTCCGCCGCCGTCAAAATATCTGGCGCATAGGTTTCAAACGCCTTTAAAAGCGTACTCAACCGAAACAAAAACATCCCGCTGTTCCAGTAATACTGCCCAGAGGCACAATAGGCTTCAGCCATTTTTAAATCGGGTTTTTCTTGGAAAGACGCCACTTGAAATGCATCCCCCAGCAATTCTCCCCGTTGAACATACCCATAACCCGTTTCAGGATAGGTGGGTGTTACCCCAAAAATCACCCCAGAATCCGAAGTCGCATAATCACACGCTTTAAGTAAAGTTGCCTGAAAAGCGGCAATAGGTTGGATGAGGTGATCGGCCGATGCGCACAACAACAATGCCTCCTCCTGTGTCCGCTTCAACCAACACGCCGCCAAAGCCATAGCAGGTGCTGTGTTTTTGGGCATGGGTTCTAGTAAAAACGTGGGGGTTTCAGGTAAAAAAGCCGCTTGCTCTTTGGCCAAAAATCGATGCTCTTCATGACATACCACTAACGGAGCCATTACCTTAGGAAAATGGACAAACCGGGCCAATGTACGCTGAAACAGCGTTTGCTCTCCCAAAAAAGCCATAAATTGCTTGGGACAAGCCGACCGAGACAAAGGCCATAATCGCGTACCCGAACCACCGGCTAAAATAACAGGAATTAAATGCATATGAAAATCCTAAGATACACCTCTAATATCTTTATTTGACTGGACCCCAGCCTACGCTGGGGTGACAACACGCAACCTACACCCATCAAGTTTGCCACACAATAGGACTGGGCCGCCCTGCTGCGTTAATAGACACATAGGTAAACTTCCCTTGGGTGACCTGATATTCCACCCCACCATTCAGTTGCATAATCCACACTTGTATTTGAATCCCTATCGACGTTTTTCCCCGATGTACAATTTTAGCATAACAAGATACTCTGTCACCCACCTTCACCGGTTTTAAAAACACCATGCCATCCACCGCCACCGTAGTCACTCGGTTTCTCACCGCTTGATGTGCCATAATAGAGCCTCCTAAATCCATTTGAGATAAAAGCCACCCCCCAAAAATATCACCTGAAACATTGGTATCTGCAGGCATTGCAATAGTTTTGATAACTAACTCTCCCTCTGGATTCGTCTGTGACATGGAAAAGCTCCTGTTCTACATAGATACTTTAAAACATACACGATGCGATGACATATAACTACCCCCCACCCAGACTAATTGCTTCCATCCTCCCATACCTGTAAAATACAGCTGTATTTTTATAGCCTGGGGTCTTCTGTGCCTAAAAAAACGCCCTCATTCGAGCAGTCCCTTGAAACACTAGAAAAACTGGTCAATACCCTCGAAAAAGGAGATTTAAGCCTGGAAAATGCCTTAAAACAATTTGAAGAAGGCATTGTTCTTATCCGTACCTGCGAAGAAGCCCTCACCACCGCTGAACAACGTATCTCGACATTGGTCGAAGAAGCCGAATAATGTCAGACTGGTCTGCCTTTCAACCCCGTGCCAAACTATTTTTAGAAGACTATCTAACTCACAACCTACCCCCGGCCACCACCCGCCTTACCACTGCCATGCGTTATGCTGTTTTAAATGGAGGCAAACGGTTTCGGGGATTACTCTGCCTAGCGGTGGGGGATGTGCTACACACCCCCTGGACTACCCTAGCCCCCATCGCAGGTGCCTTAGAATGCCTACATGCCTATTCTTTGGTGCATGACGACTTGCCCGCATTAGACAACGATGATTGGCGACGCGGAAAACCCGCTTGCCACAAAGCTTTTGATGAAGTTACTGCTATTTTAGTGGGGGATGCCTTACAAGCCTTAGCCTTTGAATGGCTGTTAAAAACTCCTATTTCAGATACTTGCAAAGTTATTCTCCTTTCTACTTTCGCCAAGGCCGTTGGACATGCGGGTATGGTGGGTGGACAATCACTTGAATTTGAGACAACCTGCCCTGTGGATACTCAAGACACCATCCATCATCTCAAAACGGGCGCGCTTATCCAGGCATCTGTACAATTGCCTGCCATTGCAAGTCACGCATCGCAAAAACATCTTGAGTATTTTTCTGATTTTGGAACCACTTTGGGTCTTGCCTTTCAAATACAAGACGATATATTAGATTCAGAGCAAGATTTCGACCAGGTTCACCTTCCTAAGCCATATGCGGCAGAAAAATTGGCTGAATTAAAACAGCTTGCCATTTCACACTTAGAGCCACTGCCGCAGAAGGGTGGTGTCTTATCCGAACTCACACAGTATTTCTTAAATCAAGTGTGTGCTGCATGAACTCCCTCCTCGACACCATCTACTCCCCAGACGATATCCGACAGCTTTCTGTGGCACAACTTACCTTATTGTCCAACGAAATTCGCTTATTTTTGTTAGAAACCTTACATGATGTGGGCGGGCACTTAGGGGCGGGACTTGGGGTAGTAGAACTCACAGTAGCATTACACTACGTGTTTAACACACCGGAAGATCGCCTTTTGTGGGATGTCGGCCACCAAGCCTATCCTCATAAAATTTTAACCAGCCGACGGCACCTCTTACACACCATCCGCCAAAAAAATGGGTTAGCCCCCTTCCCCAGACGGGAAGAAAGCCCTTACGATGCCTTTGGGGTGGGGCATTCTAGCACGTCTATCAGCGCCGCACTGGGTATGGCCATGGCGGCCCGAGC
>JAHFQG010000070.1 GCA_023266415.1 Francisellaceae bacterium
TCTTGTAACTATACAATTCGCTTTCAATACTATTGATGTCAAGGTTAAAAAGAGGTGATTCATTTTAAGAAGTCATTGATCTATTTGGCAATATTTATGCTTTCGTTTGTAGTGGCCTTGTTGCATGAATGGCCATGTTTCCACGTCATCCCGAACATCGTGAGGGATCTCCTAAGAGTGGCATAGAGGGAGATCCCTCGCTGCGCTCGGGATGACGGGCTACGCTTGGGATGACTTAACAAAATATATACTACGGGCAACTGGATGCCAGTTTTCACTGGCATGACATCCAGAATGCCTGATTCATGCAACATGGCCTAAAAAAAATGTATAAAACACTTAAATAAGAGGCTTAATTCAGATAATATTAGTGGGTTTTTTGAAACACTTTAACGATCCAATATTCTTTTAGGGGTAGGTTTGCAAACCGAGCCCCCCCCACATAAGTTGTTATACTTCCAAACAATACTCCTTCAAGGAGTTTTATGTCTATTCTCTGAAAAAAGGGACTTGTGCCAAACAAATACCATTTTAAGTAAACAAATCCGATCGCTGCTAAGAGAAAATATAAAGTCAGCTTAAAATAATACATTGTTGGCTTGATTATATTGAACATTTTTCATTCCTATCCTACAATGATACGAGATAAGTATATCGTGAAAACATCAAGGATAGAACATATGAAAGAAATAACGCAGGGAGAATGTTCGGTTATTTAAGAAAGACAAATAAGAATAAGGTTAAATATACACCCCCTCCCTGCCCCCCCCTTTTGATACACTCACTGTTGCCGTTGTAGGGGCGAGGCGCGCCTCGCCCGCAGATCAGGCACACCTGATCCCTACCCAGTTCAAGGGGGTGTATCTATATCAACCATTCCTCGTATAATGTACCGTATTTTTCATAATTCTATTTGGAAGTCAAGATGCTCTCTCGCCCACCGGCTACGCAAGGGTTACATCACGTTGCACTGTTTGTAAGAAAGTTAGATGAATGTCTTAATTTCTATACACAATTGTTAGGGATGCAAGTGGAATGGCAGCCAGATGCGGACAATTATTATTTAACATCTGGTACGGACAATTTGGCCTTACATCGATTGAAAACAGTTGCCTCACCGGCCACTCCTCAGCGCTTAGACCATATTGGGTTTATTATCAGAGAGCCAGAATGGGTAGATTTATGGTACGCCTATTTAAAAGAACAAGGAGTCCCTATTAAAACGGAGCCCAAGACACACCGAGATGGGGCACGGAGCTTTTATTGTGCCGATCCAGATGGGACGGCAGTTCAGATAATTTACCATCCACCTTTGGTTTATAAAGATAGCTAACGCTTATAACGTTAGCTATACTAACGTTATGAGCGTTAATATAAAAAGGCCATTTATACTATGGATAATTTCGTTATAAATCAACATCTTATGAATAACAAACCCATTGAGGCCGGGGTTTTTGGCAATCTAAAACTCATGAAATTGATTTTGTTATCTTTTCAACTTTAAGCACCCCGATGTTTAACCAGCCTATCATAGGCTTCTTGTATTTTTTGAGTTTTTTCAGTGGCCATTTTCATCATGGTTAGGGGGAGGCCTTTCGACACCAGTTTGTCGGGGTGATGTTCGCTCATTAAACGGCGGTAAGCCTTTTTCAGTTCTACATCTGACACATGTTCTTTTACACCTAAAATTTGATAAGCTTCTTGTATTAAATTACGAGGTAATTCTTGGGGTGTTTCGCGATGTGTCTGATGAGTACGGTGTGTTTTTTGGCGAGCTTGCTGATATTGGCGTTTTGAACCACTTTGTCGAGTACGCCCTGTTGAAAACAGATGCATAGCCTCTATTCGGGCAATAATAGTATCTATCTCAATTTTTGCAATTTTTAACCCTCGCGCAATTTGACACAAAATATGATATTCATTCGGGTGAATTTCGCCATCCACCAAAACCGCTTGAATTTGTATTTCCAAAAACAGCTGCTTTAATTGAAAATGCTGACGACATTCTTTTTCTAATTGCCTAAGCAATAAATGGAAATCAAATTTTTTCCCTTTGCCTTTTTGAAAAAAAGCAATCGCTTCGCGTTGTTGTTCAGGCGACAATTGCATGTTCGCCATAATTTCGCGAGCGGCCGCTATTTCTTGCTCATTCACTCGGCCATCTGATTTGGCCAAAAACCCCATCATGGAAAACGTGGCCTCAAAAAAAACCGATTGTATTTCTACAGTACTCGGACGGGCTGTATGCATGTTTTGTGTCAGCCCTTTATCAAACGCATGCCCCAAAATAAGCCCAAACACCGAACCTGCGGGACCTAAAAATAAATAACCAAAAAAGAGACCAAACAGTTTTCCAAATATCATGATATTATAGACACACCCCTTCCTATCCCCATCAAAATACTTCTTGATACCGCTCTAAACTGCCAATATCCACCCACTCACCTGTATACACTTCTCCGGTCACTTGTTGAGTGTCCATGGCTTTTAAATACAAAGGAATAAGGGAATATTTCCCTGGCACACAGCCATCAAACAAATGGGGTGACAGCTTAGCCATCCCACTGTATGTCCAAGGATTCGGGTTTGACTGTTGAAGCACGTATTGTTTCGCAGAAAGGGCAAAATCTCCCGCAGGGTGTTCGGGCGGGTTAGGCACCAGCACCAAATGGGCTAAATGGTCGATTAAAGGCGCATGAACCAATGATATCAAAGGATATTGGGTAATAATATCCGCATTCAAGAGTATAAAAGGCTCTTGGCCCAACAACGGCAGGGCTTGAAAAATACCACCCCCCGTTTCTAACGCTTCGGGTTCTTCAGAATACTGGATATTTACCCCAAACCGTTCCCCTTGTTGCAAATGCGCCCTAATTTGGTGTTTTAAATAACTGACATTAATGACCACCTCCCGTACCCCTGCTTTTTGTAAGTTTTCTAAATGATACTCGATCAGAGGTTTGCCATGTACGGGTAATAATGGCTTCGGACACGTATCGGTGAGTGGCCGCAGTCGCATCCCTCGACCAGCCGCCAATATCATGGCACGCATTTTTCCTCCCATTGAATCATAAAGGGCGTAATATGGTTTTGAAATAAGGCCGTTAAGGCGGGAAACATCGTGTATCGGCTTAAAGTTTGGGTTATATAGTTGGCTACCCGAGGCATATCGTCAAGGTAACGTTTTTTCTGATCTCGATATGCCAAGCGAGCAAAAATACCCAATACCTTCAAATGCCGTTGTAAGCACACGAAATCAAACCATTCGACACAGGTAGAAAATGGCACCGAATGTAGAGCAGAATGCCGACAAAAAAAGCGCAGCCAATCCCATACTTTTTCCTCTGGCCAGGCAATATACGCATCTTTGAGAAGAGAAGCCGGATCATACAACAGAGGGCCCCGTACCGCATCTTGGAAGTCTAAGATGCCTAGTCCTGTGGGCGTTTGGAGCAAATTACGGGAATGATAATCGCGGTGCACAACACCCTGCGGTTGCGAGACAATATTTTGGAGGATACTCTCAACTTCCGTTTTTAATGCCATTTCCTCTGAAGCCGATAAAAGATAACGGATATGATGTGGTAAAAACCATTCAGTGAAATACCCAATTTCTTTCCACATAAAGGGAATATTGAAAGAAGGATAAGAATGTTCGGGTGGCTCAGGGGCTTGACTCAGCAAGGACAAGGCATGCAATGCGGTTTGATATAATCTGTCCGCCGTATCCTCCGTCAGGAGAGTAGCATATAACGCATCTCCAAAATCATCCAGTAAAAGCCACCCTTCCGTCCACTCAATGGCATGAATGGTAGGAACAGGCAACCCAAACACTCGCCACATATGATTAATATGCACAAAAGGTGCTGGATTTTCCAACTGGGGCGGGGATACCATCCATACATACGATTGAATCGTTGGACTGGATGCCAGCCTCCGCTGGCATGACACCGATTGAACCTCCGTTGGCATGGCCGTGAATACCCGATAATAATGGCGAAAGCTCGCATCGGTGGAAATCGGCACCACAGAAATAACAGCGGGATCTAGCCCCAAACTTTTAGCAATCCAACTTATTGACACACGTTCCCCCTGAACAGAGATTCAACCTATTAAAGACTATATGCCCTAGTATACGGTATACTGGGAAACTAGTGGATAATAAGGTAAGGATTGAGCCATTTGTAAGCAGGCTTGGAGGCATCTTTTTATGGGATCCATGCTCCTTGGGTGGATGGAGCTTGGATTTGCGAACGCCTTGGGCTGGGTTTGTCAACCAACAAACACGGAAGAACCGTGGCAATGTCATCCCGCCGAAAAATCTTTGGCTGACAGCCCTCTGTTTCCCTTCATTCAATGGATCCCCAGTCAAGATCCCCATTTCCTATGTGGTGGTTATTACCAAGAGCCTTCTTATGCCACACTGTCCGCCACCGCCACATTAACGAACCTCCCCATCACCCTATCGGCTGAAAAATCGTCCCTCTTGGCCGAAGGTCCTGCCTCTTTTATGGGCAATGTCACGGTCCAGCAAGGTAATCGCACCATTCACGCCGATAAAGCCATCATAGAGCGTGATAACGATACCGGCCATTTACGTACTTTGGCCACGGAAGGCCACTTTGTGCTTACCGAACCAGGTTTACAAATTGAAGGGGCCTATGCGCTCACCCATGTTGCCACGCAAAAAACACAAATTCTAAATGCATTGTACATTCTCCCCACCCACCACGCACACGGAAAAGCCGATAACATTGCCTTAGACGAAAGTCACCATATTACGCTCCGAAATGCTCAGTACTCCACTTGTTCTCCCTTAGCCCCCGATTGGAAAATCAGCGCCGAAAAAATTCGGCTCGATCCTAAAAAAGGGCGAGGATACGCCAATGGGGCTAAATTGCGCATTAAAGATATACCTGTGCTGTATTTTCCGTACCTCAATTTTCCCATTAATAAAACGCGCCAAAGCGGTTTTTTATACCCCTCTTTGGGTAGTTCCAGCCAATCTGGAACCACCCTAGAAGTTCCTTATTATTGGAACATCGCCCCCAACCTAGATGCCACCCTTACCCCCACCTACATTACGCTCAGAGGCCCTCAAGCCCAGGCACAATGGCGCTACTTAACCCGCCACAACCGTGGGCAAGTACACGCCTCTTTCCTACCTCACGACGCCCAATATAGTATTTTTAAAAAAAATAAATTACTCACTTTTGCCCAAGATGGCCTCCAAAATGATGATCCGCGCGTCTTGGCCCTCAACAAACCCAGCCACCGCTCTGCCCTATCTTGGAAACACGAGGGAGATTGGCATGAACAGATTAAAACCCACATTCACTATGATTGGGTCAGCGACGACAATTACTTTGTGGATTTAAGCAACAATATTCACACCAGCAATACGAGCCTTCTCCCCCAAGAAGCGGCATTAGATCTCCACGGACGCCACACTCATTCGACCCTCAAAATACAAGAATATCAAACCCTTCACCCCTATATTGGCCCTGTCCAGCAAGATCTGTATCGCAAACAACCCGAATGGAGCCTTCAAACACATACCTCCATTCCACACACACCCTTTCAGTGGGCTTTTCTGGGCAATGCCACCCAATTTTTTCATCAGCGTGATACGGAAACCCATTACTCTTTCACGCGCGGCACACGTTTGCTTGTCCACCCCACACTAAGTTATCCAATTTACAAACCTTATGCCACTTTAATCCCCCAAGCGCACTTATATTACGCGCAATATTATCTGCAGCGTGGCACCCAAGATCGGGGTTTAAACCGCCCCAGCCACTTGTATCGTACCCTCCCTGCTGCCGATGTAGATGCAAGCCTTCATTTGGAACGTCGATGGGGTCTCCATACGCGGCAAACCTTAGAGCCGCGCCTATATTATCGATATGTCCCTTATCTGGACCAAACCGACTATCCCGATTTTGACAGTGGTGTCCTCGATTTTAGTTATGATCATCTTTTCGAACCCAACCGTTTTATTGGCTTTGATCGCATTGGGGATGCCCACCAGCTTACCGTTTCCCTCACCACCCGCTTTTTCACCCCTTTCGAGCAGCCTGAAAAGTTTCGATTGAGTGTGGGTGAAATCATTTATTTTAAATCACCGAAAGTATCGTTGTGTGATCCCGCCCTCATTGCTGATTGCCTGATGCGAGAAAATCCCTCCTGCCAACAGCATACCTCTAATGTCGCTGCCCTTGCTCACTACCAATTAACCCCTGCCTGGTTTTTCAACACCACGTTAGAATGGAACCGCCCCGATCATACCACTGAAAAAAGTGGGGTGA
>JAHFQG010000071.1 GCA_023266415.1 Francisellaceae bacterium
AACCCAAACCCCAAACCCAAACCCAAACCCATCAGATAAAGAAAATAGCAATCTATCTGGTGAAAAAAGAAATAACGAGGATCATTTAGAAACAGACAAGCCAACAGACAATGAGGAAAAAGAAAAATCCGATCATGTAAGCCCAAAAAAGGGTAAGAAAAGTCTGCTTAAGGGGCTTGCCGCCCTGGTTAACAGAAAATCTGCGAAAAAATCCAATCTTTCCCCAGAAATAAACGCCGAAATGCCCACACAAAACACATCTGCTCTACTTTTTAATAGTCAGGTTCCTTCTCATAAAAGCGGACAAAAAGTATGCCCAACTAAGCCAGTTTACTGCCATATTCTTTAGTTCTATAACACCACGCAACACCTCGTGTTTGGGTGTTCTACTTTCCTCGATGGGCGGAAGCTAGTTGGCTGACGTCTAAATACCAGAGGGGAAGGATCCCTTTCACAGGTATGCATAAACAACCGAACTGCTTCAGTTTGAGCGAGTCTTCTTTTTTGAGCTTCTGGCATCACCGCCAACATTAACCTCCCCCGTTCTACTTCAGCAGGTTTTTGGATATCATGGTGCTGTTCAATGATGCGTGAAAACAAAAAACACTCAATGGCTGAAGTAGGGTACTTGTTTATAAAACCTTTTAAAGTCCGTGTTCTATCCCACTGGCTCCATCTTTTATAAAAAGGCTTGATTTGTTGAAAAGCCTCCTGTTCCGTTAAATGGGGAGAATGCCTTATAAAACAAAGCGTTAACAACGAAGGAAGAGTTTGTTTCACATTGGCCCAGGCACAATGCCCCCCTTTCATTTGTTTGGCTTTTTGATGAAAATAGGCCTTTCGGTCCAACGCTAATTGCTCTTTAAGCTGGGTGTTAAAAAAAGCAAGACTGTTGTCTTTTTCAAGAATATGGGTGTTGGACCGGCTGAGCACATTGGATATGAATGTTGGTTGTATAACTTCCAACTTCTCAAATGTGTAGAAGAGGCTGCCATACCGATCTCTATCCGCCAACAACCCCCGATTCATGTACCCACAAATGTTATTCATAAAAATATAATTAATATTATGATTATAAATCCCTGAAAGAAGAACAATGGGGTGAGTGTGATCATACTGCGATTTGACTTTCTCCAATATGTCAGGCGATAACCAGGCTTTTTTGACTTGATAGGCCATTTTAAGTGCGCTTAAACAGTCTTTTAAAACACTCTGAGGAATGTTGTTATGCCCTATGTCAGGATGTTGTAAAAATGTTTCAAACGAATGACATAAAGCCTCCAATGTGTAAAAAACATCATATCCCTCCAAGGGAATAGACAGGGTTTGTGCCTTCAATTGCACCTCTAACGTGCCCTCAATCCCCAATTTATGAGCCAAAAGTCGGATGTCTTGATAGCGCGTATAGGTTAGTTCCGGAGTTGCCTCTAAATTCTCTTTCAATCTTGTCAAAAAAGAGCTAACACAGGCTTGAGCCTGTGTACTTCCCAAAGTTGTTTCTAGCCAAATAACTAAGTTTATAGAATGCTCGAAAGGTGCTGGGTTATTGGGAAGGCAATAGAATTTTTGTAATAAGGCACATAAATCTTGTAATACAAAACAATATTGGTCTTTCTCTTCCGAAGAGTGGCAATATTTTTCTACAAATAATAAATCTACTAGGTTATTACTCAAACAAACCCTTATTCCCGGTATTTCTTTAAAAGATAAGGCCGTACAAGTCGCTGTTTTTAAGAGCAATAGGCGGATATGCTGCAATTTGTACTGTAAAGACTCCCATGCCCCCTCTTCTAAAGATAAAACGGTACTGGATAGGTTATTCAATGCTTGTATTAACATACCAAACATCGAAAAAGCCTCAATAGTGTTTGCAGGGTAGAATGGGGTATAATCTTGGTTCCAGAGATTTTTTAAGTAGGAAGGTTAACTTGTCTTTGATTCAGGCAATACGCGGCATGAATGATATCTTGCCCCAAGATACCCCTCATTGGCAATACTTAGAACAGCTCATCCGACATTGTATGGCAACCTATGGGTACCAAGAAATTCGACTGCCCATCGTGGAATCTACCGCCCTTTTTTGTCGCTCCATCGGTGATATAACCGACATTGTGGAAAAGGAAATGTACACCTTTGCCGACCGCAATGGCGATAGCCTTACCCTCCGCCCAGAAGGCACCGCTCAATGCGTACGGGCTTGCCTAGAGCACGGGCTGCTCCACCACCAAACCCCCCACCTGTATTATATTGGCCCCATGTTTCGCCATGAACGGCCCCAAAAAGGCCGCTATCGCCAATTTTTTCAGTTAGGTGTCGAAACCCTAGGCCTAGAAGGCCCTGAAACCGATGCCGAACACCTGGAAATGATGGCTCGCTTATGGAAAGCCCTGGGGTTAACCCCCCACATCCACCTGCAGCTCAATACCTTGGGTAGCCTAGATGCCCGACAACACTATAAAACCGCCTTGGTGGCCTATTTTTCCAAATACACCCATCAATTGGACGAAGATTCCATCCGACGCCTCTCTAAAAACCCCCTCCGTATCCTAGACAGCAAAAACCCCGATATGGCCGATTTACTGGCTGGCGCCCCCTCTATGGCCGATTTTATTGACGAAGACTCTCAACAGCATTTTACAACGGTGTGTCAATTGTTAGACACAGTGGGGATCTCCTACCAACATAACCCCCGATTGGTGCGTGGGCTAGATTACTATTGTAAAACTGTCTACGAATGGGTGACGCCCCTCTTGGGCGCTCAAAGCACCGTGTGTGGGGGAGGGCGGTACGATGGGCTGGTGGCTGAATTGGGAGGCAAACCCACCCCAGCTGTGGGTTTTTCAGTGGGCTTAGAACGCCTTTTACTCTTATCGCAAACCGTTTCCCCCCCCAAACCAGCCCCTGCGCCCGATGTTTTTATGATACTATTAAACACCGCACAGGCCGGGTTTGCCCTGGCCAAACAGTGTCGAGATGCTAAATTATCTGTACAAGTCAATTATGGCGGCGGAAGCCTCAAAAGCCAGCTGAAGCGTGCGGATAGTAGCCAGGCTCGTTGGGCCTTCATCATGGGTAAAGAAGAATTAGCCCAACACTGTGTGCTCATTAAATGGCTTCGGGCAGATAAACCCCAAGAAACCGTGGCTTTTTCAGACTTCAACGCCTGGATCAACAAGGAACACCCCTATGTATGACACTGACCAAGAACAACTCGACCAACTCAAAGCTTGGTGGCAACGCTATGGCCGATGGGTGATGGTTGCGGTAACTTTTACCGGCTTTTCTTACCTGGGATGGCATGTTTGGCAAGATACCCAAAAGTCTCGCCAAGAACAAGCTGCCCTGCATTTTGCGGCCCTGTTAAAATCGGTGGAAACCCATCAAACCGCCGACATCGAAGCTCAATTAAAACTCATGCGTGACCAATACGCCACCACGGCCTATGCCGATATCAGCTCTCTTCTGGTGGCGCGCTTATCCGTCGAAGCCAAAGACTACGACGAAGCCAAAGTCCATTTGCGTTGGGTGATGTCGCACAGTCACTATCCCCCCTATCGAGACTTAGCTCAATTACGGTTAGTGCGTATTCTTATGGAAGAGGGGCAGTGGGCAGAAGCCTCTACTCTCTTATCCACGCTTCAAAAGGCGCCTGAATATCAAACTTTGGTGGCTGAACTACAAGGGGACTTACTGGTTAAAGAAAATAAACCCCAAGAAGCTTGGATGGCTTACCAAAAAGCGCGCGAGGTTGCCCCATTCTCATTGCAAGATCGCGCTTTACTACAAATGAAGCAACAAACACTCTCCTCATCCTCCTCTCCTCCTTAAAGGTTTTTTATGCGTAAAATGGTTCCTGGCAGTGTGCTCTTCTTTCTCTTACTCACAGCTTGTGCTTCGCACAAAATGCCCGCTAAGCCCTCTGTGGAGGCCAAGCAAACTGTAGCCACCCGGCTTTGGTCGGCTCAAGCCCTGGCCGGTCCTGGCCAAAAGCACCTTAATTTACAACCCACTGCTTCAGACACGGTCGTGTATGTGGCCGATTACAAAGGCTCGGTCATGGCCAGAAGTTTGGAATCAAATGCACTTCTGTGGAAAACACACCTCAAAACTCCTTTAAGCGTGGGACCTGTGGTGGAGGGCGACTTATTGGTAGTTGGTTCTGAGCATGGAAAATTGTTCGCATTAGACATCCATCAAGGCAAACTTCAGTGGAAAGCCAGCCTTCCCACCACGGTCTTAGCCAAACCCAGCCTCGACAAAGAGGCGGTATATGTCACTACCATTGATAGCCATGTTACTGCATTTAATCGAAAAACGGGCACCCAGCGTTGGACCAGCACTCACGCACAGCCAGCTCTTATTTTAAGAGGGGGCAGTCAGCCTGTGGAAGAAGGAAATACTTTATTTGTAGGCACCTACGATGGCAAACTCTTAGCCTTCAGCAAAGAAACCGGTGCCCTTCTGTGGGATAAAAGCATTGCGTTGCCCAAAGGGCGCACGGAAGTAGAGCGGATGGTCGACATCGTGGCCGACCTCAAACAAAATGACCATCGCATTGTAGTGGCTACCTATCAGGGCAAAATAGCCGCGGTGAATGCCGATAACAGCAGCTTAGAGTGGCAGCGAGATTTTTCCGTCTATCAAAATTTTAGTGTGAGCCAAGAGGCGGTTTATTTGACCGACCAAGAAGGGATTATCAGCGCTTTAGATAGCCGAACCGGAGCTACTCTGTGGCAACAAACAGGGTTGAAAGGGCGCAGCCCCACCGGTCCCCAAGTCATTGGCCCTTGGGTAGTGGCGGGCGATGGGGCAGGGTATCTGTATTGGTTTCAAGCCTCCAATGGGCAATTGACAAGCATTGAAGATGTGGGGGAAGCGATGAGCATTCAACCCATCGTGGCCAATAATATCCTCATTGTTTATGGTAAAAAAGGTCATTGGGCGGCCTTTAAACCCATTCGGCGAACCCCATGAACTTGCCCATTATTGCTTTAATTGGTCGTCCCAATGTGGGCAAATCCACTTTATTTAATTGTTTAACGCGAACGCGCGATGCGTTGGTGGTAGATTTGCCTGGCGTTACCCGAGATAGGCAATTTGGCCAAGGCAAATTAGGCCCCCTGCCTTATATTGTTATTGATACGGGTGGGTTAGGGGAAGAAACCCACGATTTAGACTTTCATATGTCACGTCAATCGTGGTTGGCGGTGGAAGAAGCCGATTATATATTTTTTCTGGTAGATGCCCGTCAAGGCTTAACGGTAGGGGATACTATCATTGCCCGTACGTTACGTGAAAAGGGTAAAACAGTATGGGTATTGGTTAATAAAGTGGATGGATTGGATGCGGATATTGCCATGGGCGATTTTTTTACTTTATCCTTCCCAAACGTGGTGCCCATAGCGGCCAGCCATGGCCGTGGGGTGACGGCGCTCATGCAGGCGTTTTTTGAAACCGAATTGCCTAATATGAGTATACCGGTGATCCCTGAACTTGGTTCTGAGGAAGCGGCGGTTATTCCGGACGCTATTCGGGTGACTTTAGTTGGTCAACCAAATGTTGGGAAATCCACCCTCATAAATCGATTTTTGGGGGAAGAGCGGGTGGTGGTGTTTGATACGCCTGGCACAACGCGGGACAGTATTGCCATTAATTTTGAACGTCATGGGGTATTGTATACCCTGGTGGATACCGCGGGTATTCGAAAAAACAAATCAGCCATGGAAGTGGTGGAAAAATTTTCAGTGGTTAAAACGTTACAATCCATCCAAGAATCGCGAGTGGTCATTTTGGTGATTGATGCTGTGTCAGGCATTTCTGATCAAGATTTAAGTTTATTGCGCTATACATTAGAAGCCGGGCGGGCTTTGGTGATTGCGGTGAATAAGTGGGATGGGTTGACGGCCGAGCACAAACAAGACGTCAAAGATAATTTAGCCAGGCGACTCAGTTTTATCGATTATGTGGATATAGTGTTCATTTCCGCTAAACATGGTACGAATGTGGGGCATTTATTTCAGTCGGTGCAAAAAGCGTTTGCTTCGGCCACGTTACCTATGCCAACCGCTGGATTAACAGCTATTTTAGAGCAGGCCTTGGAAGCCCACCAGCCCCCATTGGTGAATGGGCGGCGTATTAAACTGCGGTATGCGCATTGTGGGGGGCATAACCCTCCTATTGTGGTGATCCATGGGAATCAAACCGATAAACTCCCCAAACATTATATTAAATACCTTGAAAACTACTTTCGAAAAGCCTTGAAAAT
>JAHFQG010000014.1 GCA_023266415.1 Francisellaceae bacterium
AACCCTCGACCTCTTGCATGCCATGCAAGCGCTCTACCAGCTGAGCTATACCCCCCCAGTCCTGCATTTTTTTTCAGCAGGGGCCATTCTAAAACGCGCCCCCTCCCCTGTCAAGCCTTTTTACGACTCTGATAGAGGGCCTCTTCCAATCGTTGAACGGTGCGAGCCTGGCCCAATAAAGCGGCCACGGCGGCCATAGGGGGGGACACGGCCTGTCCGGTGAGCGCCAAACGCAATGGCTGGGCGATTTTTCCAAACCCTAGGCCCAAAGACTCGACCAATGTTTTGAGGGCATGGTGAATGGTAGGCTCATTCCAAGGTTCTAGGACTGCAAAAGCGTGTTTCAGCGCTTCTAAAATAGGGGCAGCGTCGGCTGGCATATCATATGCTGGCACGTCTTCTAAAAAATAACGGGCGGATTGTGTTATTTCCAGCAGGGTATGGCAGCGTTCTTTGAGTAAATCAACTATTTTAGCCAGATATCCTACTTCTTGACGAGGAAAAGCGGCTAAAAAAGGTTGCCAGTAGTCTACTACTGTTTGGGTAGGCAGGGTTTTGAGATAATGTTGATTAAGCCAATTGAGTTTATTAACATCAAAGCAAGCGGGTGAGGTATTGATGTGTTCCAAATCGAAATGGTGGATCATATCCGTTTGAGAGAACAGCTCTTGGTCACCATGAGACCAGCCTAAGCGCACCAAATAATTGAGCATGGCTTCTGGGAGGTAACCTGCGTCTCGGTAGTGCAGTACCCCAACGGCGCCATGGCGTTTAGACAGCCGCTTGCCATCTTGGCCCAGCAGCATGGGAATATGGGCATAGACGGGCAAGGGGGCGCCCAGTGCGTTTAAAATGTGTATTTGGCGGGGGGTATTCGTGAGGTGATCGTCCCCGCGTATTACATGGGTGATGCGCATATCCCAATCATCGACCACAACTCCTAATTGATAGGTGGGGGAGCCGTCGCTACGGGCAATAATCAAGTCATCCATTTCTGTATTTTGGAAGATAATGGTGCCTTTGACTTGATCGTCTAAAACAACCGTGCCGGTAAGGGGGGTTTTAAACCGTACCACAAAGGGCATATCTAGGGTGGCTGGGTATTGTTGGTTGCGGCAGCACCCGTCGTATTTGGGTTTTTCTTTTTGGGCGGTTTGTTGTACGCGCAGGGCTTCTAGGCGTTCTTTGGTACACACACAGCGGTAAGCATGTTCTGTGTCCAGGAGCTGCTGAATGACTTCTTGGTATCGAGGGAAGCGTTGGCTTTGAAAATAGGGGCCTTCATCCCAAGTGATGCCCATCCAAGTGAGGCCGGCCATAATATTCTCAACGGAGTTTTCGGTGGAACGTTCAGCGTCGGTGTCTTCGATGCGTAAAATCATTTTTCCGTGGTGTCGTTGAGCGTACAGCCAAGAATAGAGGGCTGTACGAACGCTACCGATATGTAAATCGCCCGTTGGACTGGGGGGAAATCGGGTAATGACCATAGTAGATTACGCTCGGACGGCAACGGGTTTACAGTGGGTTTCTTTGAGGAGAAAGACAAGACCGACGGCGATAAGCAGTCCTAAGGGTAACATGAGCAAGGCGGTTTGATAAGCTTCGGGGCTATATTGTCGTACGCCATTCAGCATAGCGCCATCCCAATTGAGGTCGAGGATACGGCCCACAGCGGGTTGGCATATCATGCCACCCAGCATAATGAGAAAGTTGGTGGTCGCTACGGCTGTGCCGGCCAAGTGGGGGGCAGAAAGCTCTCGTCCGACGGCAAAACAAACGACTTCTGCGGCGGAGAACATGCCGAAGCAGAGGAGCATAAATAAGATGAGAGGGATTGGTAGGGTTTTGCCAAAAATCAGGACCATCATGATTATACTGGCGACAACGGCTCCGATTAATAAAGGCATGCGGCGGTTGTGTATTTTATCGGACACCAGCCCAACGATGGGGCCTCCGATGGCCCAGCCCAGAAATACCATAGAAACGGCCACAGCGGCTACGGAAGGAGTGAGGCCGTGTGCGATTTGAAGATAATGAACGCCCCAAGCTTCGGCGAAGACTGAGGTGGGGAGGTATAATAAGCAACCGATGAAGCCGTTAATCCACATTTGGCGATGGAGTGCGATGGCAGAGACCTGTTTCGCCAAGGTAGAGAACTCAATTTTGGCTTGACGTTGCAGTGCGGAGGCGGCCGCATTGGGGACATCTCGGATGATCAGCCAGATAATGGGGGTGAGTAAGAAGCCGACGATACCAGAGTAGATCACGGTTTCTTGCCAGCCCAACTCGCGGACCAAGCCAGTCATAATCATTTGGCCTGAGATGGCTCCGACCATACCGAGGGTGGTGGTCATACCACTTACAAAGGCGAAGCGATTGGGGGGAAGCCAGACACTGGCGAGTTTTAGGACGCCCACGAAGGCAAAAGCGGAGCCTAATCCGACCAAAAAGCGACCGCAAGCGGCCACCCAATAGAGTTCGGTGCCACCAAATAGAAATGTGCCGACGGAGCAGGCCAAGACAGCCAGGGTAAGGATAAAGCGAGGACCGTAGCGATCCATGAGGACGCCAACGGGGATTTGAGCGGGGACATAGGCATAATAATAGAAGGCGATGAGGTGGCCGAGGCCGGTGGCTGAGATATGGAAGGTGTTCATGAGTTCGGGCAGCATGACGCTGGGGGCGACTCGGAGAAGGTATTCGTAGCAGTAGAAGACGGCGCCCAATCCGCAGACAACCCAGGGTAGGATGCCAACCCATCTTTTTTGACCGCTAGCTAACTTGGTTGACATAGAGTTTCCCTCTAATGATTTCAAGACTCAATGGGCATCACTGTACGGTATTGGATCCCATAATTCAAGAATTTAAAAGAAAGAACGGACGACTGCTCCCAAAATACCGGGATCACGATATTGGGCCTCTGGGGGTACTTCAAGCTGTAGAGCGGGTAATAGGGAGCCCATACTACCCAGCAGCTGATATTGTCCTTTTAATTTTTTAAATTCGGTGGAAGCCAAGTCTGTTCTAGCTCGGAAGAGTTCGTCTTCGGCGCCTAATAAGTCAACCAAGGTACGTTGTCCGATGGCAAATTGTTTTTGGTAGGCGTCTTTGGTTTTGATCATGGCTTCGACTTCATCGGCATAATATTTGGCTTGTTGGCTGGCAGTGATGGCCAAATTCCAGCTGACGCGCACTTGTGCTTCGATTTTTTTCATGGTTAGGGTACGAGATTCTTTAGCGCTCTGCCATTGTTCAGATAGTTGAATGACTTTTGATTTATCGGAACCCCCGTTGAAGGGGGTATAATTGACGGAAACAACAGCGGCATCGGATTGAGTTTGGCCTACGACGCCACCGAGATTATTATCACGTCTTTTCACCAATTGTAGGCTAACAGAAGGGAGAAAAGCGCCAAAGGAAGCACGATAAGCGGCGGAAGCGGAAGAAGTGCTCATCATGGCGGAGCGTATGCTGGGGTGTTCAGAGAGGGCGACTGACACGGCACTTTCTTCTGTTTTGGGTAATTTGTTTTCATCCACGAGGGGTATTTGCAAATTTTGGGGTGTTATACCAATCACCCGTTGGTAATATGTTTTAGCGTCTTGCAGGTTGGCTTTTTGGGATAAATAATTGCTCCGAGCCAACGCAAATCGACCTTCAGCCTGATCTAAGTCAGCATAGCGTCCGATGCCACTTTGGGCGCGTCTTTCTATTTTAGAGAGTAGTTCTTGGTGTTCTTTGAGGTTATCTTCGGCCAATGCAACCAATTTTTGTTTTTCCAAGACATCTAAGTAGACGGTAATGGCATTGAGGGCGGAGCCTTCGAGAGAATTTTGGACGCCATAGGCAGAGGATTGAGCTTTATATAAGCTTTGTTGCACGCTATTATAGGTGCTGAAGCCATTGAAGAGGGATTGCGCGGCGGTCAATCCTAAGCTGGTTTTCTTAAGAGATACGGGGGCTGCTGTAAGGGCACGGGTACTGCTGTTACTGCTTTTTTCGTTACCATAATCGACTGCAATGGAGAAAGAGGGTAAATAGCCGCTGTAAGCTTGGAACACTTCTTGTTCGACGGCTTGTTTGTTGTGGATGGTGGCAGCCAAGTCCGGTTCGGTGGCCAGAGAGTATTTCACAGCTTCTTTCAATGTTTGGGCGTTTAGTGGGCATACGAATATCAATCCCAGTAAAGCAATACTGCTGTATTTTTTCATATTATTTCTCCAAGGCTTATCGTTCTGTTAAGGCTTCTTGCCGGGCTTTGATAATAGGTTTCAGCAAATATGACAAGACTGTTTTTTGTCCTGTGATGATATCAACTTCAGCGGCCATACCAGGTTTGATGGGTAATTTTTTGCCATTATGTTCTAGATAACTTTTATCGGTGATGGCTCTGATTTCGTAGAAACTTTCTCCTTTTTCGTTTTTTATGGTATCGGCGCTGATGCGATCGAGTGTGCCTTTCAATCCTCCATAAATCGAGAAATCGTAGGCAGTAATTTTGACCAAAACGGGGAGACCGGGTCGTAGCATAGCGACATCGGCGGGTCGGACGTTGGCCGAAATGAAGAGTTTGTCGTCTAGGGGGACGACTTCGATTAAGTCTGCACCCGGTTTAATGACACCGCCTATTGTATGAATGAGGAGACGGTTCACGGTGCCTTTGACGGGGGAACGGATAAGGGTGTTGTGGAGTTTAGCTTCTAGGGCGGCAGAGCCTTCTGAGAGTTGTTTCAGTTGGGTCATGGATTGATTGAGTTCATCCACGGCTTGGCTTTTAAATTTCAGTTCGCTTTCTTGAATCCGTTTATTAGCCCCTGAAATATCGGATTGAAGTCGTGGGATAGAGAGTTTAACGGAGTCGAAAGCAGATTTGGCATCGTTGGCGGCTTTTTCCAGTTTTAAGATATCCACTTCGGACACCACGCCTTGTGCCAGAAGGGGTTTGTTGAGGTTAAGTTCTTTGAGGGAGAGATCATAATTTTTTTGCAATTCCTCAAACTTACCTTGTGCTTCGGCCAACTGTTGTTGTTTTGAAATATGGTCTTCTTTTAAAATATTAATTTGGACTTGGAGCTCTTTTTTTCGAGCATTGTACAGATCTGTCTCTGAGCTGACCAGCTGTGGTGAATTTTTCACGAGGGAATCTGGGAATAGGAGGGGCGTTCCTTGAGATTCGGCCATGAGGCGAGAAATTTTGGCTTTTATGGAACTGATTTTGGTTTGAGCTTCGTTGACGGAAGAAGCGGCCTGGGTGTCGTCAACCACCATCATGACTTGTCCTTTTTCGACCGAGTCTCCTTCCTGGACGGAAATTTCTTTCACGATACCGCCATCCAGGCTTTGGATGATTTGAATACTGCCGGAGGGCACCACGCGGCCCATGGCACGAGTTTCTTCATTAAGGGTAGAAAAAGAGGCCCAAATAATGGCAATCAGTAAAAAAGTGGTACATACCACCAATATAAAGTGTCCGGCGAAGGGCACCATGGCGAAAGCAGTTTCCATGCTATCGCGGGTAAATTCTATGTCTGTCTTTTTTTGGTCATCCATATTACTTATTCACCTGTACGAGTGTAGCACCTTTGGCAGTTTGGCCTTTAACGGCCATCATATTTTGCAAAACTTGATCACGCGGACCATCTGCCACTAATTTTCCGTTGTCTATGACCAGCAAGCGATCGACCAAGGATAGCATGGCGCCTTTGTGGGTAATCAAGATAAATGTTTTATTTTTAATCAGGGTAGCAATACGTGTTTTGAACATTTCTTCGGTTTTATTGTCCATCATATTGGTGGGTTCATCGAACAATAGAATGGGGGGATTTTTCAGAACAGCGCGGGCCGCGGCGACTACTTGTCGTTGGCCGCCGGACAACTGGGCGCCCCATTCTCCAACGGGCATATCGAATCCTTTGGGGTGATGAGTGACAAAATCCATGACGCCGGATACGGTGGCGGCTGTCAAGATGACATCATCGCTGACATAGGGGGCTCCAAACACGATATTTTCTTTGACGGATCCGAAAAACAAGAAAATATCTTGAGGGATATAGCCGATATTACGCCGAACGGTGCTCACATCCAGCTGTTTCAAGTCGAGGTTGTCGTATAAAACACTGCCTTCCGTGGGTTCATAGAACCCCATCATGAGTTTTTCGAGGGTGGTTTTACCGGAGCCGATACGGCCGATGATACCCACTTTTTCACCTGGATTGATGGTAAAATTGAGGCTATCTAGCACTTTATTGGTTTGATTTTTATATTTAAAAGACACATTTTTGAATTCGATTCGGCCTTCCAACGTAGATCTATGGAGGGGTTTTTGGGTTTCTGGGTGTTCGGTGGGGATTTTCATCATGTTATCTATCGATACAAAAGAGCTCATAGATTGTTTATAGCGGGTAAGCAAGCTGGCCACTTGGGATAAGGGCGTGAGGGCACGACTTCCCAGCATGGTACAAGCCACCAGAGCACCGGTGGTCATCTTGCCATCGGCGATTTGGTATACGCCCACCACCAAAATAAAAACACCCACGATTTGTTGAGCAAACATACTAAAGTTCATGGCCAATTGTTGTAATATTTTTACTTTAGAGCCGATCATAGATGAGTGACCGCCCAAGTATTCCCATTTTCGTTGCAATACGCCTTCTGCGGTTGCACTTTTAATGGCTTCTGGGCCGGACAGGCATTCATAGAGCAGTGCTTGTTTTTGGGAGGTGAATTTTTGGGATTCTTTCACATGCACGTCTAGCATGTTTTGAATGATTAAGCTTGAAAAAAAGACAATGGGGATGGCGATGAGGGGTACCAAGCCGACGGGGCCCCCTAAGCTAAACACGATGATGAGGAAAAAGACCAAAAAGGGTAAATCGACGGCGGTAGCGATGGTACTGGAGGAGAAAAACTCTCGAAATCCTTCGAATTGTTGGAAGGTATTGGCAAAAGAGCCGACTGAGTCTGGTCTGGCGTCCATTCGGATGGCTAACATATGTTCAAAAATTTTGGCAGACAATATTAAATCCGTTTTCTTACCTGCGACATCGATAAAGTAAGTTCGAACGTTTTTTAGAATAAAATCAAAGATATAAACAATCAAAACGCCAATGGTGAGAGCCCAGAGGGTTTGGATGGCGTTATTTGGGACAACGCGATCATACACATTCATACTGAAGAGGGAGCTGATGATGGAAAATAGGTTAATAAAGAGGGAGGCGACAATGACTTCGGCATAGATAGGCCAAGTTTGGGTGACGATCCCCCAAAACCAGTGTTTAGAGGTATCGAGATGGGATTCTTTGGCGCGTTCATCGAAGCGGTAGGTAGGGCGGGCAAAAATGGCAAATCCGGCATATAACTCTTCCAAATCTTTGAGTTTGATTTCTCGGGTACCATCTAGGGATTCAGGCTGAATGATTTTGGCTGTGTTTTTAGGTCCATGTTCTAATAAAACACAAGCTTGTTTGTCTTTTAAGAGCAAAACTACGGGTAACATCAACGAGGAAATTTCTTTGATAGGCCGTTTGATGACTTGGGCGGACATACTGGCACGTTCAGCCGCTCTGGGGAATAGTTCGGGGGTCAGTTTATTGTTTTCGAGGGGAAGTCCTGCCACGAGTGTATCGGGTGAATAAGGGTTATTTTCTAATCGGGTGAGGAATATTAGGCAGCTTAGGAGTGGATCATCCCTATCAGAGGCAATGCCATTGGTTTTCCATTCTTCGGCCGCAGGTTTTGTTTCATTTTCCATGGTGCAACGCAATATAAACTATATCTCTTCTCAGTATAGCTTGTTAAGATTAGGTGTGCCTGCCTTTACAGTCTTTCGAGCCGTACGATGCTGATATCATCTGGGAGGGGGGTGTGTTTTTTGACTTCTAGGGCTTCTATGAGCGCTTCGAGGGAAGTGTTGCGGTGTTGTACCAAATCTTTAAGGTGCACTTCTTTGTCTTTGAGTTCTTTATCACCCAAAATTTCGAGCACTCCATCGGAAAACATGATCCATTGAGCTTTTGGGGGAATAGCGACCTCAAATTCATCGAAGTGAGCGGTGGGCATGATACCGACGGGAAAGCCCTTCCCTTCCAGAAACCGAATTTCGTTTTGGTTGTAGAACAAGGGGTTAGGATAATGACCGCCGATGCTGTAGCGCACAACATGGGTTTTGAGATTGAGTACGACGTAAACGATGGTGAGGTATTTTCCCAATTTAGCGCTGTGGATTTCCTTTGTTAGTTCACTAAGTATTTTTTGAGGCATCAAAACCGTGGGCTCTTTGTTAACCAAATAAGCGCCTAACATTTGGTGTACGAGGCTTTTAAGCAACACAGTGACGAAAGCGGAAGAAGCGCCGTGTCCGGAGACATCGGCGATGTAAAATACCAAGTGTTCGTCACCTACCTGAAAATAATCGACAAAATCACCACTTAAGTAGAGAGAAGGTTCGATGTTAAAAGAGAGGCGGTACTCCCCTATTTCAGCTTGAGGGGGAGGAGAGAGTTGAGCCTGAACACGTCGGCCAGCGGTTAAGTCTTCTTCTAAGATACCCAACGTTTTTTTTAACTCGGCGTTGGTGCGTTCTATTTCAGCACGGTAGCGTTTGTTGTCTTCTAGGAGGCGGGAGCGTTCGAGGGCGCGGCAAACGGCGTGTTCTAGCACAGCCATATCAGGAATGGGTTTTAGGAGGTAATCCCAGGCCCCCAGACGTAAAGCCTGAATGACGTCTTGCATCACCCCCTGACCAGACAAGACTAGAATGGGGGTATCGGGGAATTCTTGCCGAATGGTTTCTAAAACCGCCAGTCCAGAGCCGTTAGGCATTTGTAGGTCGGTGATAACGCAATCGGGTTTTTGGGTACGAAAAAGGCTGATGCCTTCTTGGCCATTTTGGGCTTCCAGCACTTCGAACCCGCTGTCTTCCAAATAAGTATGGATGCTGGTTCGAAGTTCAGGTTCATCATCGATAATGAGAATGCGATCGGTTTTTGACATATTAGCTTGGGTAATTGTCTAAATCACCGATACCTTGATCACCGGATTGTTGGCTATTACGTCGTTGCAGGTAGGCGTCTCGAATAAAGATATATTCATCAACGGAAGCGGCATCGATGGCTTTTTCTTTGTCTAACAAATCGGCTCGTTTGCTGATAGCATCAATGGCGAGCAGTACATGGCGGGTTTTATCCGATTCTAGATAAGGGTATATGCTCATATAATAGTCAGTTCCCAAACCAACTGTGTCTCGAACGGTGCTGGGGCCTAAAATGGGCAACATGAGGTAAGAGGATTCTTTATAGCCCCATTGTGCGAGGGTGAGGCCAAAATCTTGGCGTTTGTGGGGTAAGCCCAATTCGGTGGCTGGATCTGCGAAGCCTAGAAAGCCGATGGTGGAATTCACCACAAACCGGGTACCGCTGATACAAGCTTCTGGGAAATTGGCTTGGAGTAAGTTATTGGAGGTATTAGACAGCTCTTTTAAGTTGCCAAAAAAATTACTAATGCCGGTTTGAGCGGCATTGGGCAGAATGAATTGGTACCCTTTGGCCAGAGGTTTGAAAATAAACCGGTCGAATTGCTTGTTGAAGCGATAGATACCTCGATTAACACGTTCGAAGGGATCATACTGAGCGGTGTCGATATCGGCAGAGACGAGTCCGTTTAATAGTAACCCACAAAGCCCCAACGCACATTTTTTAGAGAAATTCATAACCACATCCTTATGTGAACCAGATGATATGACTATACGCAAAAAGCAGGTAAAAAAAAAGCCCTTGTTCAGGGCACCGCGGGCGAGGCACGCCTCGCCCCTACAATAATACCCGCATTGTATCATGAGTAGGGGTCAGGCTCGGGTCCAGCAGAGTTTACCAATTAACCTGGGCACGCAATCCGAAGGCATCTAGGTCAACTCCGGCGGGTTTATGAGCCCGAACGTAGTTCGCCAAGATACGCATATTAGCGGTATACCACCAGGACAAACCGAGGGTGACGTTATGTTCCGTACCAGCACCGACCACGGTGTTAGCCCCCACTTGGTCGCCCAAAGAGGCCATACTATAGCGAGCACTGACTTCCCAGGCACCGTTTTTGCTTGTGGGTTTCACGCCACCGAAGGTGCCACTGCGTGAATCGTAGGGGCGTTCTTCGCCGGTTAAGACATAGCCAGCCATGAGGCTATAGCCATCATAATCAAGGTTATTGCCATAAAAAGCGTTACGATTAAGGTGTAAGTTTTGATATTCACCCATGACGACCAGGGGGCCCATTTTAGAGGCGGCTTCCAAGCCAAGGGTATAATATTTATCTACCCCTAAAATACTGCCGGTACTGAGAGTAGAAGTACTCCGGGCGCGTAATTCAGGTGCGGTTGAAAAAACGAGGGCATTACGACGGTGATTGCTAGAGCACATGCCAGAAATTCCCATATGCCAGACTTCATGAGTGGTTTGGATGGGTGCAAAGGCAGCCCGACCGACGATGCGGAGGGGATCACTACCGGTTGTGGTTGTACTACCCGATTGGAGCACATCGTCACTGGGGTTAAAGAATCCGCCCATGAGTGACACATTTTCAAACATCTGGGTTTCGCCATACACCCCGATACCGTAACCAGGGTATAGGGCAGTGGTCATGAGGGAGCGTTCCATGAAGAACAGGTTTAAGCTGCTGGTGGTATCTTCTAAGCCCAAGGGAATATATATTTGGCCGACAGAGACGTAAGATTTATCGAATCCGACATATCCGATATAGGCATCGTTTAGCGTGGTGGTATTGTTAGTTACATTACCAAAATCGATGGAAAGCCCGTAGAACCAATTGTTTCCAACCCCACCGGACACATCTAAGAAAGCACGGCGAATGTTTGTGCCACTGGGGAATCCGCTGCGATCGGATTGGCTCCCGGTGAATACCGCGCCGTCTAACTGCAACCGACCACCCAGCTGAAACCAGTATTCGCTGTTACGGTCTGTGATTTGAACACCACCACCGCTGCTAACACGTTCGCTCATTTCAGCCGCAAAAGTTGGTTTGCTTACTATCGTAGCGAACCCCATAACAGCAATGGCTGTCAAATGTTTCTTGATCTTCAACATTCTAATGTCTCTCCTGACTAAACGCTCACATGGGCGCACGATTTAAAGAATCCCAACGGCAATCCCAGCCATTGTAAAGCATCTTTTCAAATGAAAAAAGGGGGAAAGAGAAATTTTTCTTTTTGTTGTTATTCATTCAACAAACTATACCATCTATATAAACAGTGCTCATGTACGATGAATAAGGCCATGAGTATCATTATCCAGAACAAGAGGGCCAAGATAATAAAACCTTGAGTTCGCATGGGTGTTCCCCTGTTTTAAAGAATATTTTTCGCACTTTTTCGCCGTTGAGGCTGATTTCCAAAAGTAAAAGTGAGGGCTCTTCGGGGAATTGTCGCCAATGCCAGGTGTGAATAGTCGAAACCACTTCGTTTGTTTGTCCCCCTATTTCTTTTCGATACAAGGCATTTTTTTCTCCCAAAAACCACCGAACATGAGACGGTAGGGGTTTTTGTGCTAAGTCAGCTCGCAGTTGATTTTCCACACGCCGCAAGTTAAGTTCGTCGTCTAAATGTGAGTATGATTGTTTTAAGGGGGAGACAAGGCTTAAATAGTAAAATACGGCTGTGGATAATAAAATACTGGCACAAACCAGGCTGAGGGACATTTCTAAGAGGGAAAAACCCGCTTGAAACAAACCATTGTCTGGTATCGTACCTTCTATGACAGAATTTTGGCACACCATATGGGGTGTTGCGTATATTGTTCGCATAATTGTTGTTGTTTTAAATGATGTTGTTCTTGTACAGCGTGCATTACTTTTTGTTCATGATAATAGAGGGTATGATGCGCTTTAGAGGAAAAACCTATTACGATGGTTAGCATCATACACGCCAGGCTAATTTCTAATGAAGTGATATTACTCTCCCATCCATGATTTTCTCAAAGCCAATACATTGGGGGCGGGGTTTTCTTGTAAGGTGAGGGAGGCGGCCTCTTTTTGGGGGGCTCGAAACGCAATATCAAAGCATAGAAGGCGATCATCCCGCATAACATGCAAGGGCATGATTTTATCGCAGCCCACGTTTTTTCGCACATTTTTGTAATGACAATCACTGAACGCAATGCCATCGAGCGCAATTAAGGTATCTCCCGTGGCAACACCCACTCGGTGGGCTTCCCCCCCAGTTTGTACATAGGTTACAACATAATTAAGATCAAAACGAAGATCCCACCCGCCTGCTTTTTGCTTTTTTGCTGCTTTGAATGTTAATGTTATCCCGGCAGTGGCTAGCCACTCAGCTAAAGGCAGTTCGCTGGCTTCGTTCAGCCATTGATGCAAATTGTCTGATAAAAGTGTCGAATAAGATCGAAGCATTTTTTCTAGTGCGTCCTCAGGCACGCCCTTTTGCGTCGCACCATAATTTTTCCATAAATATCGCATGACATCATCCAGTGATGTTTTTGGCATTGTTCATATTTTCATCAGGTTGGTAAAATTTAATCCAGGCGTCCCAGCTGGCATCTGAGAGGCTTTGTTTTTTCTGCCCGGGGGCTTCCGTCACGCGCGTGATGGTTTTTTCGAGGCATTCGAGGTATTGAGGCACAGTTATCACGCCTGAGCGCAATAAGGCCAAATCGTCGTAATAAGCGGTAAAGCCTTCTACCATCCAGAGTTGGCGTGTTAGGGCAGGGGTTGACAGGTTATAGGGTAAAAAGACCGCAGGTTTGATGCGTTTGACATTCCATAGATGGAAATATTCGTGGCTGAGTAGCCCTAATACCGTACGAGCATCCTTTGATAATTTTCCTTTTTCAGCGGGCATTTGGTGCCGTGCTATTTGACACGCAGAACTATTCCGATGCTCAAGCCCCCCGTAACCTTTATGGGACAAAGACAGCAAAAAAAGATACTCTTGAATGGCTTTTGGTTCGCCAAATAACTGTTGTTGATAGGCGCATACTTTTTGCATTTCAGCACATAACCGCTTTAAAGATCCGTAGTGTTTGCCGGTTACCACGATTTTGTGAGGAATATCCCCCACTTGGAAGGATGCTTCTTCAAAATGGCCAATTTCCAGGGGGTAGTCGATGAGAGAGGCATAATTGGGGGCAACAAATACACCTAAGTCCCCTTGTTCTGTTGGATGCGCTGGTAAGGCAGTGGCGATTTTCCAGGTGTGATAGGCCTCCCCTTCTGGACGCTTGAAACGCACCCAAGTTTCTGCCTCTTCTTGTCCTATCACCACCAAAAAAATGCGTCCTCCGTCTAAAAACGCGTGGGTGGTATCAAAATGGGCACCGCGCACCGAATAATCCCAGGCGTAGAGGGTATATTTGAGTGTTAAAGGGCCGGCAGTAGGGGCACAAGTCCACGTACTATTGTCAGGTTTAGTGACGGCCACAGGTTTGCCCTGACTGCTGGCCTCAAACGTCATCACATGTTTGGCAAGTTCTCGAATGAGATAGCTTCCGGGGATCCAGCGGGCCATTTGGACGGTTTGTCCGGCAGGGTTTGGGTTGGGAATGGTGAGGGTGACTTGCACCACATGCGCCCCTGGATCGGATAATGCTACTTGGTACTCTAATATCATGCTTGAACTTTCCCAATGGCCTGTATCCAATGATGGTACAACTGCTGTCGTTCAATGTCACCCATATGAGGCTCGAATTGTTTTTCAGGTTTCCAAAATTGGGTGATATCTGATAGTTGTTTAAATAACCCACATCCAAGTCCTGCTAAAAAAGCGGCGCCCAGGGCGGTGGTTTCATACACGGTGGGACGGGCGATGGGCATGTGTAAAATATCGGCCAACGTTTGAGTAAACCAGTTATTAGTCACCATACCGCCATCGACGCGGAGGGTTTGGAGGGGTTGGGCGGTGTCTTTATAAACGGCTTCCAGCAAATCGCGGGTGGAAAAACACACGGCTTCTAGGGTGGCTCGTACAATATGAGCTGTGGTGGTATCACGCGTTATGCCAAAAATGGCACCGCGGGCTTTGGCGTTCCAATAGGGGGCCCCTAAGCCAGTGAAGGCGGGTACAACCACCACACCGCCACTGGAGGGGATTGACATAGCCAGACGTTCTGTATCAGCCGCTGTTGGAATGATTTTCAAACCATCGCGTAACCATTGAACAGCAGCCCCTGCAATGAAAATACTACCTTCGAGGGCATACGTGGTTTTGCCTTTGAGGCGATAAGCGGTGGTGGAAAGCAGTTGATGTGTGGAGGTAATGGGGGTATCTCCGGTATTGACCACCAAAAAACAGCCGGTTCCGTAGGTACTTTTCACCATGCCAGGTTGGATACATGCTTGTCCGATGGTAGCGGCTTGTTGGTCGCCAATGAGGGCACAGATGGGGATGGCGTGGCCTAACACGGCGGCATTGGTGATGCCGAATGTATCGGCGGAATCTTTGACTTCCGGGAGCATAGCGCGGGGGATTTTAAAGAGGGTGAGGAGTTCCTCATCCCAAGTTTGGGTATGGATATTAAAGAGGGCGGTACGGGAAGCATTGGTGGCATCGGTAGCATGCACTGCGCCACCGGTGAGTCGCCACAATAAAAAAGTATCGATGGTACCAAACAGGCATTCGCCCTTTTCGGCGGCTTCACGCACTCCGGGTATTTTGTCTAAAACCCAAGCAATTTTGGTGGCGGAGAAATAAGGATCGAGGAGCAAACCCGTTTTTTGGGCTACGATTGGTTCGATGCCCTCGTTTTTGAGGGCTTGGCAAATGTCACTGGTACGGCGATCTTGCCAGACAATGGCATTATAAACTGGGATCCCGGTTTTTTTGTGCCAGATGCAGGTGGTTTCGCGTTGATTGCTGATGCCAATGGCGAGGATATCTTGCGGTGCAACATGGCTTTGTTGAATAGCTTCTTTTGTTACTTTTAAGGTAGTTTGCCAAATTTCTTCTAAATTGTGTTCTACCCACCCGTTATACGGGAAATATTGGGGAAATTCTTGTTGGACGGTGTTTACGCGCTCTCCGGTTTCGGTGAACAAGAGAGCCCGAGAGCTGGTGGTGCCTTGGTCGATGGACAAAAGATAGCGCATAAATATTCTCCCACATTGTGGCGCAAGCTGATTTTAGGCACAATATCTTTTAAGTGCAAGCTCGGAGACATTCCGGCACCCGTAGGGATCCAGAGGGAGATTTTGTATCATGGTGTATGACGTCCTAGTCATTGGCGGGGGCATTAATGGCGTTGGTATTGCGGCCGAGATGTCGGGTCGTGGGTTATCGGTTTTTTTATGTGAACAAGATGACTTTGCCTCCCACACATCATCGGCCAGCAGCAAACTCATTCATGGGGGGTTGCGGTATTTAGAACAATATCAGTTTCGATTGGTCAAAGAATCGTTGACAGAGCGGGATATTTTGCTGCACATTGCCCCGCATCTGGTACGCCCACAACGGTTTATTATGCCGTGCAGTGCCCACACGCGACCGGCCTGGCTGATACAGCTGGGGCTCTTTTTATATGATCACCTTTATTGGCATAAAACCCTACCTAAATCTCAGAAAATATGCCTTTCTTCGGCTTCTACCAATCCTTTACAGTCCCATTTAACCCAAGGGTTTTCGTATTTTGACTGTACCACAGACGATACTCGGTTGGTGATAAGTAATGCTTTACAGGCAGCGGCTAATGGGGCTACGCTCAAAACTCGGTTAAAAGCCATCCACGCAGAGCGGTCTAACAAAGTCTGGCGAATAACTTGTCAGGATACCCGCACATCGGAACGTCAAGTAATTGAAGCAAAAAGTGTGGTAAATGCCACGGGTGCTTGGGTATCTGATGTATTAGAAAACTGCTGCCATGAATCTTCTCCCTATCAGGTGAAAATGGTGAAAGGCAGTCACCTAGTTTTACCCCGTTTGTATGCCCATCCAAATGCCTATTTATTGCAAAATGAGGATAAGCGGGTGATTTTTGTCATTCCATATCAACATCATTTTACCCTCATAGGCACCACAGAGGTGGTGTATATGGGTGATCCGAGTCATGTGGTTATTTCGCCCGACGAGCAAGCGTATTTATTGAAAGTGTATAACGCCTATTTTAAAACCGCTGCATCGGCCTCGGATGTGATTCATACCTGGTCGGGAGTACGGCCTTTGTATGATGATCACCATGCCAACCCTGCCAGCATCACTCGGGATTATAAATTAACGTTGCAAACACAGGATAATCTTCCACTGCTATCTGTGTTTGGGGGTAAGCTGACGACGTAC
>JAHFQG010000015.1:0-5027 GCA_023266415.1 Francisellaceae bacterium
AAAATGTTTTTTGCACGTTGCCAGGTAACCATCCATAATATTGTTTGGTTACCTTTTCCAACCACGGAATGGTGGTAGAGGCACTCCACCAAGGTTGTTTGGGCAACAAAGTTAAGTGCGCTAAGAGTATTAAAACGCTGAACAATAAGATACCCCGGAGAATGCCAAATACTCCTCCTAATAAGTGATTTGGGATTTTAAAAGGGGTGGCCGCCACAAAACGGCCCACCCCCCATTTAATCAAGGTACCTATCATCAGTACAGCACCCAGAAGCGTAACCCACGCCAAGAGGCTGCGAAGTTCTTCGCTGGGGATGACATTGGCCCAGTATTGGGTGAGTTGAGGAGCATACACAATGCTCAACCAGATGGCGGCCACCCAAGTGAAGAGCGCTATAAGCTCTTTGGCTAACCCTCGCCAAATACCCAGAATAGCGGATATCCCTATCACGCCCACAATCACCCAGTCCGTTTGAGTAAATAGCAACATGATTTAGTCCCTGGGATCATATTTTACAATAAGTGTTTTAAGTTTAAAGTCTTGTTGCAGCTTAGCGGAAGTTTTTTGAGCCTCTGCACGATTACTGGAAGGACCGACCATCACACGTTTTAAGACTTTGCCGGCACTGATGTTGTCGGTTACATAGGCGGTATAGCCGGCTTCCCGTAAAGAGGAGGCCAACTTTTTGGCATTGGCGTGGTTTTCGAAGGTGCCTACCTGGATGCTATAGGCCATGAGAGGGCTTGTGACTTCTTTTTTAGAACTGGTTTGCGCGGGCGTCACAGGCGTTATTTTCACCGCAGGGGCTGTGGTGGGTGTTGTTGCGGGGGCTGACTCTACTGAAGGCATAGAAGCAGTGGCGTTGCTGATGGCCGCAGGCAGGGTGATAGGCTGAGGCATTGTGCCATCGGTGGGCGTCATGGTGGCCGGTGTTGGCAGGGTTGTTGGCTGTGCCCCATTGTCGGTTGGGGGTAAAATGGCGTCGTTGGTCATGTTGGCAGACAGCCGTTCGGAGGGCAGCAACAGTTCCTCGGATTGAGCCCAAGCGGGCGCTTCTGGGATATGGCGGTCGACCGCGACTTTATCGCTGACTTTTTTGTCAAACATCATGGGTACAAAAATCACGCCTAAGGCTAACACGATGACGGCTCCGAAAATACGTTCTTTGACTTTCTCTTCCATAGTTATTCTCCCAACAAATTAATCAGTTGTTGCCGGTACTCGGCCACCACATGAAATCCACCAAAGACGACCACTCGACTTCCTGTTTTAGCATACTCTAAAGCAGACGAAAAGGGATCTCTCGGACTATCGTAACACAGTATTCCTTCTAATTTCAGTGTCTCTTCTAGAGTTGTGAGAGAAGAGGCTCTGGGGGTATTGGGTATGAACAATATCCAGTGCTTTAAAATAGGTTTCATGCACCGCACCATACCGCGTAAGTCTTTATCTTGGAGGCTATGCCAGACACCGACGAGGTGTTTTTCGGGCAACAAGGTAAGTTTGTTTGCTAAGCCATTAACAGCATCGACATTGTGGGCCACGTCTAAAATCCATTCTCCGTTGTAAAAAAAACGCTCAAAGCGACCGGGCCAAATGTGGGTGGTGGTGATGTGTTCGAGGGTATATCGGGATATTGTGTGGCTGGTGAGCAAGCGATACGCTTCTTCGGCCAAGGCGATGTGGGTAGGTAGGTAGGGGCCTGGATTTATTGAGGATGCCTGAAAATCCACGGTTTCGCAGCGCACTTGGGCTTTTTTGGCGTGAAGGGCCTTTAAAACGGGCCAAGCCCCCTGCCCTACTAAGGCGGGTTTGTGGGCACGAGCGATGCCTGCTTTTTCGCGTGCGATATCGGCCAATGTATGGCCCAACCATTCGGTGTGATCGAAGCTGATGGAGGTAAACAAGGTGATATCTGCATCGATGGCATTCACTGCATCTAATCGACCTCCTAACCCAACCTCTAACACCCAATGTGTACATTGTTGTTCGATAAAATAGAGCCAAGCAGTCAGGGTTAGTATTTCAAAATGGGTAACCTTTATCCCGATGGTGTCTGAGATACTTTGAATATGATGTGTTAGGCGATTTAAATCTGTCTCTGAGATGGGGATGCCATTGACTGCGATGCGTTCTGACAGATGATGCAGATGGGGAGAAGTATAAGTGCCCACCCGATAGCCATTGGCTTGTAAGCAATGGCTGAGTATAAAGGTGGTAGAGCCCTTACCATTGGTTCCGGCCACGCTAACAACAGGCACTTGGGGGGATATGTCTAAGGCTTGTTTTAATAGGAGGATGCGTTCGAGGGTTAGGTCGATGTGGGTGATGGGGGGGAGGCTGGCCAGTGACATAATTTTCCTAATAGGCGGGCGATGGATCCGCGTAAATCTTGTCGTTGGACGATGACGTCGATGGCTCCTTTTTCGAGTAAAAACTCGCTGCGTTGGAAGCCTTCGGGGAGGGGTTCGCGGAGTGCTTGCTCGATGACGCGGGGGCCTGCGAATCCGATGAGGGCTTTGGGTTCTGCCATGTGCACATCGCCCAACATAGCCAAGCTGGCGGAGACGCCGCCCATACAGGGGTCGATTAGAACGGAGATATACGGTAAGCGGGCTTCTGCCAAACGGGCCAATACAGCGCTGGTACGAGCCATTTGCATGAGAGAGATGAGGGATTCTTGCATACGGGCGCCGCCGCTGGCGGAAAAGCATACGAAGGGGCAGCGATTAGCAATGGCGGTTTCGACGCCTTTGATGAAGCGGTTACCCACCACGGCGCCCATAGAGCCGCCAATGAAATGAAATTCGAAGGCGGCGGCGATAATGGGGTGATTTTGCAAGCGCCCTTGCATGACCACGAGGGCATCTGTTTCACCGGTGGCTTCTTGTGCAGCAGTGAGTCTATCTTTGTATTTTTTGGTGTCTTTAAATTTTAATTTATCTTCGCGGATAAATTCAGTGCCGAGTTCAATGCGATAGTCGGGATCTAGGAAAATATCCAAGCGACGACGGGCGGGGAGGTATCGGTGGTGGAGGCATTTGGGGCAGACTTCGAGGTTGCGTTCTAATTCAGGGCGGTATAAAACTGCTTGACACTCGTCGCATTTGACCCAAAGTCCATCGGGGATGGTTTTTTTTGTAGGGGTGTTTGTTCGTATGCCACCCGGGATTAATTTTTCGAACCAACTCATAAAGTTAACCAACTTTCTCGATGTACATATTTTTTATTATACCGTGTTTTAAATGTAGGGGCGAGGCATGTATACGGTCTGTACAGGCATGCCTCGCCCGAGGGGCCTAATCATGGGGCTGGACCCCAGCCTACGCTGGGGTGACACTCTGGACCCCAGCCTACGCTGGGGTGACACTCTGGACCCCAGTCTACGCTGGGGTGACACTATTGTAGGGGCGAGGCGTGCCTCGCCCGAGGCAGGCCAAACGTTTCTGGGTACTCTACCCCTGTCAGATACAATCCATTGGGGGGTGCGGTGGGGCCTGCGGCGGTACGATTTTTGGCATCCAGCACGCTTTTTGCCCATTCTGGGGGGTATTTTCCGCGACCAACCAGCAATAAGGTGCCTAACATATTACGAATCATGTGGTGTAAAAAGGCGTTGGCGGTGATGGAAAAGAGGATTTTTTGAGTTTTTGGGAGGGTAGTTTCTTGAAAAGAGAGGGCTTGCACGGTTCGGATGGGGGTTTTTGCCTGGCAATATTGGGCGCGAAAGCTGGTAAAGTCGTGTTCACCCAGCCAATATTGGGCAGCTTGTTCCATGGCAGCCACTTGGAGGGGGTATATTTCCCAGGTAACGAGGGGGCGCATGATGGCTGGGGGAACGGGTTGGGAGAGGATAATATAGTGGTAGGTACGAGATTGGGCGCTAAAGCGGGCGTGGAAGGATTCTGGCACAATTTTGGCCCAAGAGACACGAATGGTGGGGGGGAGTTGTGAGTTTGTGCCGAGCACCCAACTGCGCTCGGTGCGAAAAGCTTGGGTATCGAAATGAATGATTTGGTGGGTAGCGTGCACCCCTGCGTCGGTACGACCGGCACAAACGAGGTGAATAGGTTCATTGGCCACAAAGGAGAGGGCCGCTTCCAGGTGAGCTTGGATGGTATTGGGTTGGTGGGTTTGTTTTTGAAAGCCGTGGAATTGGGTGCCTTGATATTCTAGGCATAGGGCATATCGCATGGTTAAGTAGGGGCCTGCTGCTGTTGTTGTAAAATGAATATTTGCTCTGCGTGGGTAGTTATTTGATCTTGAGTCACGCCAGCTAAGTTAGCCAAAGCAATATGATATCCGTTGGTACTGCCATCTGCGGCATGGTTAGCGATGATATTTCCATTAGCGACACCCGTATTAATGAGGTCTTTCACGTGTGCGTCGGTCATATTAATATCGGACAGCTTGAGATCTATCCCCACTTGCACAGCATGTGTGCCAGCATCGGAGCTTCGATCAACCTGAAAAATACCAGAAATATCTTTGTAACTGATGAGATCGATGGATCGATGGTCGGCGGACACACCTAAGTCATCTAACAAACCAGATATATTGATATGGCTTTGATTGCTGGTATCCACTTGTTTGGCCGTATTCATGCCGTAGTTAAAATAATAAATTGTATCGATGGATTGTCCCTGTTGGAGATCAGCGGTTGTACCTTCATGGATGACACTTTTGGCGGTATAAACCAATGTATCAGAACCTGAAGCGATGTTATGGGGGGCAGGATTGTTATAGACACCGGAGTTCTCCACATCGGTGTAGACAAAATTGTAAGTCATATTGTCGGCGGTAATCATAGGGCTATTTTTAATATCAGTATGGGTTGTTGCCCACTTGTCTGCCTCAGTTTTTCCGTAAAGATTGACCATCACATCATATTGAGTTAGTGCATATGATGAGGTATCAAAGACAGGATGCGCACTTAGGTTTGCTATAATGCTCAGATCCCCAGTTGTTGCTTTAGATAACTTACTTAAAGCATCATCATACGGCACTGAACCATCCGCCCCAGATA
>JAHFQG010000015.1:5037-16201 GCA_023266415.1 Francisellaceae bacterium
AGGGAATCCAATGGGTCCGGGATGAGCATCTGAATCGTTGTCAAAATTACCAGATAGTTCCGTTCTAAAAATTTGCATCCCTTTGCCATCGGGTCCATTTGGATCAGCGAACAGCATTAATTGTTGATACATTTCCTTTGATTCTTCACTCAATCCAGCGTAGTAACCGGGTAGTTTTTTTTCAAACTGATCTTTCGATAGTTTTAAAACTGTGTCATTATCCGTCATAGAGTAAATCAACATTCTTTGAAGAGCAGTGCTGTCCTGATCATCGTAGTCCACAATGTTATTGTTTTCCGACATGGTATAAAAATAACTCATTACTTCAATTAAATAAGCAACTTTTTGAGTAAAAAACTCTTTCTGCAAATCGACATTTTGGATCCCATAAGCTTTTTCCACATAGGTCATAAAGTTTTTTTCAAAATTCATAAAAGACAGCACATAATTGTCTGATCCTGTTCCGGTCTTGTTGACCTCCTCTATCTGACTTATCAAAACCTTTGCAAGGACATAATTATGTTCATCATATTCTCCAATATGATAAAGGCTCATATACGAAATTCCGGGTGGACTGCTAAGCGAATGACCTGGTATATAAACTAATGGCATAATACTTGGTTCATGCAAATGGGGGATGGTAGAAACCTTAATTGAATTAGCATCGTTTAAGAAAACGATGTCAGACCCCCACCCCGATATCACGGTATCATTACCAGAACCCGCTAATACCAAGGAACCCGCTTTAGTGGCCACATTGGTATTTTGAGTATTGATAATATCATTACCACTTCCCCCCACCAAAATATCTGTGATATTTCCTATGGATTCAATATCTCTGGTGTTAGCATGCATGGTTCCCATTCTTGTCACATCATCGTGCGTGTACTTGGCATTATCAGATTCCATGATATTAAACTTAGTCCAGCTTGACGTTCGATTCCCTAGCCAAAAGTCATACGACTGGCCAACATCAACAGTATTATTGATGGTCATACCGGTGGTACCTTGGGCGTAAAGAACGTCATTCCCCGCACCGGCTTGTAGGAAATCGCGTCCTCGCCCCCCCACTAAAAAGTCGTTGCCTCCCGAACTCATGTTAGTTTCTGAAATTTTATCACTTTTTGCGTTCCCAATGACGGTATCGTCTCCTTTTCCAGGTTGGACAGTTTTGGTAACATTTGCCCCAATCACATCGAAATTAGCGGTATCGCCCGTTTGTACAACGGTATTATTGGTGACCGTGGTAGGTCGGTGTTCGAAATCTATCCCTATTGTAGCATTCGCGCTGCCTGAAAGTGAATATTTGTAGTTGTAGGGATCAGCTGGAATTTTTTCTGTGACGGAATAGGATTCGGCGAACACTTTTATAGTATCAGCCCAATTTGGCGTTGCAGAATTGGCGATTTCCGTATAAATGTTTTTGTTAAATGTCAAACTAACTTCATCGTTAATAACCCCATGCGTTGCGGAATCGAATGCTTTTGTGAGGGTATCGGGTTTACCATTCACTCCTTTATGAAAAACCCATCCGTTTAGAGAATCGACGGGTACGCCATTGGTATCAAATACCACATTCCCTTTATCATCCACGACAAAGGCTTTGCCCCAATTGTATGCAGCATCTTTAGGTAATTCAATGGTCACATATCGTTTCGCGGAGGAAGAGCCATCATCGAATTTTAAATGAATGGGTATGGTTATTTTATCAACGGCATAAGTATCAGCAGCAGTGCCCGAAATATAGCGTCCAGTTTCATCGTGGGGGGTATAGTTGGCGGTAACAGTAGGGGAGGGGGTACTACTGTCAATACTCAGTGTATTGCCCGCGTTTGCAAAAATTTGAACATCACTTGATGTATAAATAGGTTGACCTCTTTCATTCGTTGTGCTAACTGACAATGTAAAATCGTCACCCGAGTTGCTTTGTATGTACACATTGGGGTCTAATGTAACGGTGTGCTTCACGCCATTGGCATCGGTGTATTGTTTATCATGGTATTGCACCCAAGCGGTTTGTAGGGCATTACCACTTAGGGTATAGGTGACGGTATCTCCCCGCACGACTTTGCTAAAGTTATCACCCAATTCATTAAAAAACAAATCCGGTGGGTTTTGGGGGTCGATATTTTTAAAGCTGATGGTGATTTTCACACCATCGTCGCTTAAATCGTGTCCTGTCAGGGCGGCCAGGGCATCATCAATACTAATTTTAGCCAGATTACCTGCCTTCACATTGTCAGCCAATTTTTTGGCCAAAGCTGCTTGAGCGGTTACATCATTGACAACAGCAGTCCCTTGTGCGGACAAAACATCTAAAGTTGAATGGAATTTATTTAGCTCTATAACTTGTGTGCCAAAAACTGCTGTTTCTTTGGTCGTTTGAACATTGTCCGTTAAATTATATTCTAATCCGCTGCCGCCGGCATTCGCTCCCCGCACGGTGGCATTTTCGGTGGTAGTTGCTTCTGCGATAACGGTCATATTTTGTGTAAATACATTTCCCAACAATAAATTTCCTCCTATCCCGGAGGGTAACACATTGATGGGAATTTGTATGTAAAATTGTGTTGACACGTCGCTTGAAGTATTATTGGGGAGATCTTTCACAAAGGTCAATCCACTGACGTTTATCCAGCCATCTGACTCTTTCGGTAAATAAGGCCCTACCACACGATTAAAGTCCACCATATTAGCGATGGGCTTTCCAGCATTTGGATCGCCCGGAGGGTATACAAATTTGCTGGGGTCTAGAGTCACCGTAATTTTAGAGTCTTCTCCTCCTTTAGCGTTTGGAAAATGAGCATTCACATCGAAATAAATTTTAGCATATGTCCCTGTCAGGGTTTTACCCACATTGAGCAAATCGGGTGGATTAACAATAAGGCTCAAGTGAGGATGAATATCGATGATGGGCTTTGTAGCCGAAGCATCAACAATAAAGTTTTGAGTGGACATTAAATCAATCTTATCCAATGTTCTACTTAACGTATTATCACTTGATTCATGGGGAACCGTAGAGTTTACTTTGATAGAAAAATCAGCGTCCAGTCCAGGAGCAGAAGTAACAAACAAAGTCGAATTTTTTGAATCGGTTTTATTATTTTCCCAAGCTTCATAAATAGCTTGTAAATCATCTCCCTTTATCTCTTCAACAATTTGTCGAACTGTACTGTTTGTCGTAATCAAACTGCTTTTTGTTAGGTCACCAACGATCTGACCTCCGCCATATAGTATGGGCATAGCGCCAGCTGGATAGGTGGCAAAAAACTCGGCTTTGATGGAAGCACTGTTGAATAAATCTGCCTTAATTGCCGCTTCTAAGACGTCCCCGGGGGTACCTTTAGGGAAATCCTGATATCCATTGACAATCGCTTGTTTTAATAGGATACCCAATGTCTTTTCTAAAGCTTGTAACGTTTGGGTGATATCCACAGAGATGGCCTGATGGTTTTTGACAGCAGCCTCAGGGTCAAAGGGATGGGTTGCCGTAATTTCTTGGGTAAGTTCGGTTAAATGAGGTTTTAAATCAAAAGCAGATACTGTCACTTTGAGATCAGCTGTTGTGGTTTGGGTAGCATCGGTTGTATAGACTGATCCATGGTCTACCACTGTAATAGACAATTTAGGTGTGAGTGTCATTTCTGACTTACCTACAGGCATACTCATATAGGGCAGAGCCGCCGCATTAAAACTGACGTCAATGGGCAAATTACTGAAATCGCCTTTAGCGGCCTTTATTTCCTCCCCTGTAAAAGTACGGGTAGCCACACCAGTGGTGGCATCCAACTGCCAAGGAGCTCCCACCCGAACATCTAAGGGGGTATCGCCGGGAAGAAGTCCTCCCTTCACCAATGCCATAAAATTGGGCAGTGTAATTGAGACCGTCATACTTTCGGAGCCATCCGAATCCCGAAGTTTTATATGGGCATCTAGGGGTACATTGACTCTGTTGTTAGTTAACTGGAATATCGTGGAAGTATCATGTTGAGTGATGCTGGGAGTCCCTACAAACCCACTGACTACTGGATCTACCAACATGGCTTGGTGGGGATAAACCACATTGGTAGCCACTTCGCCCTTTGCATTCAGCGTATTCATTTGAACATCAATGTCATAATACCCCGATCCAAAAACGGGCATCACCAAATTCACAACGCTGGGGCCCCCCTTTTGATACGCCTGATATAAATTAATCAAGTCAGTTCCATGAATATCAATGGTATTCGCATTCATTCCTGCGGTTAAGTGTAATTGTTTTCCTTGGTACGTTAAAATCAAATTAGGGTTACTCGCATCATCTGGATTAACCGTCAAAATAAAATGGATATTTGCTTTAGGGTCTTTACTCAGTTGCGTAAAAGCATCTTTAAGTGAGAAAGCCAACATGTTATCGACAGAAGGGGGATCACTCTTAACGGGTGTTGTATCAGTCTTATCTTCTGTTGAACCATAAATTGGGGTTTTTTTACCGGTAACATCGTTAGTAAAGAATAGTTCTGGGGTAGATTTTTTGGGGGTGCTATTTTTACTCGTATCCGTCTTTTCAATATCCGCAGATGACAACATGACGGATGATTTAGATCCCGTTCCCGTATTCTGAGCAATGGGAGGCGGTGCTTGGGCCGTCATTCCTGTTTGCAATTCTTTAAATTTTAACACCTGTGCTGGTATGGGTATGTCAACCTGTGACATTTGTTGTGTGCGTACATTATTAGCCAAATTATCGTCATTATCCCCAGAGGTTACCTGCAAGGTACTGGTGATACTGGCCTCAAAAGTCAAAGAGCCTGCCAATGATGTCAGAGTTTTGGTATCTACTTGGAGATCGACGGGTAATGTCATACTGTGAATGTTTTGCATGGCCTCGGCACTGAGGGTTCCTTGTAGTGTACGAGATCCGTCCGCGTTGGTGATGATTTTCCAAGTATCTTGGGTTCCTGTGAGCTGCCACTGGGCATTGCCGGGTAAAGGAATATTAATTTCATAAGATTCTTGGTGGTTCATGCCCAGAAGAACAGCCTTCACATCCAGATGGATGTGTGACACCTCTGGACCTACGCTACGAACCGATGCGTTTAAAGAGGCACTGATATCCCAGCCTTCCACCATATTATCCACAACCACGGGAATGGGTGGGAAAGTCAGATTGTCCATGGTGCCTATATTCATTGTGCTAACTTGAACTTGAAAATCCGCGCCTGAGCCGGCATTGGGGAATATTTGCATCATAAAATTATTGATACTTTGTCCCGATTGCAGGGCTGTATAAATGGTATTTAATTCGGTTGCCGTCAGGGTTAATATGCCATCTTTTGACTCTACTAAATTCTTCTCGGTGGATCTATCAATTAAACAGACATTGGCCGTAGGTCCTACCTCAATTTTTACAATAGCATCATCCCCAAAAGAGCCATGAGCCGCATCCCCCAGCAATTGAATGAAAGAATCTATGAGCACTGTATGCGAATACCGTACATCCCCTAACTCATTCAAATCGGGGCTCCCCAGCCTGGAGTGCTCTGTTAAAATAGAAATGGGTTGTAAAATATCTAAGCCAGGTAACACAGTAGGGGTTTGAATGATACTTTCCAGTTTTGAATTATTGGAAGAATCTAATTCTTGATCGCTTGAATTGGAAACGCTGTTCACGTTGACGGTAATTGAATCCCCATAGTTTGAAGGATTTTTAAGATAATCACTTAAAGGCACTTGAAAGGGGATAGTGAGTTGGAGGTTATCTAGGCCTGGGGGAACCACAATGGTGAGGGTATATTGTGTGGGGTCAAATTCCCATCCAGCTTGTAGTTGTTCAGCGGTTAATGTCCAGCCTGATTTTTCGGGCAGGTTAATGGTGATGGTATGGGTTTCTGAGGCGTCCGCAAATTTCAAATTAAGTTCTGTACTTAACTCTACTTTTTCAGCTTTCACTAGGGTGTGTAAGGTCACCATATCGGATATGTGGGCCATATCGGATGATTGTTGGTTGGATAACAAACCATCTGCTCGTGAATCGACGATAACCGGTTGTTGGTATTGGTACAACATATTCTGATCGGCATCGTATAGGGTACTAATCACCATAAAATCTTGGTCGTTGGGCACGCCAGGTAAGTTGATACAGGTGCTGATTTTAAGTCCCCCCTCTTCCAATAAGAGAGCCGCATCGGCTTTCTGAAGGACAACCATGCCTGTGTTGGGGTCAAATTCAAAGTGACCGGGTGCGTTATTGAGGATAATGCCTGGGGGATCGACATGAATTTCAAGGGTTTGGGCGCTGCTATTCGGATCGGCCAAAATGGCTAAGGCTTTTTTGAGAGAAATGAAAATGATATCATCGCTCACAGATTGTGCCATACCCTCTATTTGATAGGCATGGTTGATAGATCCTTCCGTCATTTGAGCGGGTCTACCCATAAACACACGTGATGCTGCGGGCACAAATTCTTTTATATAGGGGGGAACAAACACATGGTCAGGAGGAACGGGTCGGCTGATAATATCTTCAACGGAAATAACGGTTTGGATGCCACTTACCATGGTTTCGGCATGGGCCATCCGTATATTAGTGCCTAAGATTGTATGCGACTCGACCGGCTGAGTCTCTTTGACATCCGCATGATGCCCAGCTTTCTTCTCTGCCAATTGCTCTTGTTCTGCTTGTGCAATGGCGGTGAGATCTTCCTCTGCCATTTGAACCAGCATGGCTTCAAAATCTTTGGCATCCATCAGGGTGATGCCGCCTTGGCTGGCATCGATGGTTTCATTGGCGTATATAAAATCGCCCGGAAATAAGGTACGGCTATTCCCGTTGGCATCCACTGCCTTAACGGTCCCTTCTATATTTTGTACACAGCCTACGGCAGGGAAGCCAGCTGCGTTTTGGGGTAGGTTCGCCATAGGTCGGTCCTCTGGTTCAAAGAGCTCTAATCTCATTCGTTAGGCTAACGACCGATGTTGAGAAAAGTTTACGCCAAATCGTCCAACATTTTCATGGCCAAGGCTTTTTGGGTAGGGCTACCAATTTTAAGGATGTTGGTGAGGATACTGCGAGCCCCTTCTCTATCGTTCAAAGTCAAGTATTGTTTGGCCAAATCCAATTGAGCCTCTGCGTTATCTTGGGTTTGATGGTGATTGAGTGGCAATTCTTCTATGGGTAAAACCACGTTTTCTTTTGGGGTAGGCGGTTCGGGTTTTTTGTCTAACTCAAAATGAATCGGGGCATCTTCATCGGGTTTGAGCTCAGATTTTGGTTCTGGTTTAATATCGGGTGTAGGCTCTATTGTAGATTCTGGAACAGGCGTTGGAATAGGGGTTGGAATGGGGGTTGATTCTGGTTTAGGTTTAGGGATAGGTTCTGGTTTAGATTCAGATATGGGTTTTGCTTTTGGCATGGTTTTATTTTTAGGCACAAATTTGGGCATACTGAGGTCTAAATCGGAGTCAAGCGCTTCTTCTTTTTTTTCCTTCTCGCTCATGGTTGGCGAACTGACTTCCTCTTTTGTTTGACGACGACGATACGCTATCAACCCTAACACCACCACCAAACCACCCCCTATTCCCACAATAAGCCCTGTCGAACCCGTTGTTTGAGCGGGCACGGGGATAATCACTGGGGGTGTGATGGGCACGGGCACGGGTGCGGGTGGAGGTGTCGGTACTGGTTTTATAACAGGATCTGGGATCGGATTTTCTTCCGTCAATAAATTAACCGCAGATGGTTTAGGGACAGTCGTTGAGGTGGGTTCTGGTATGGAAACGGGTGCAGGTGCTGTTGCAGGCACAACCACGACCTCTATTTTTTGATTTTTCAGCAAGGTTTGGTTTTCTTCTTCCAATTGGGTGAGTTTTTCTTGTGTGTTTTTTAATTGATTTTCTAAATTTTTCACATCTTCCCGGGTAAAAAAGGTGCGAATTTCTAACACGGTGGGTAATTGCAAGATCATATTGGATTTCAGCAGTTGTGGGTTACCATTTTCAAAGGCAGTCTGATTTTTCATGACAATAGCCATCATGACTTGGGGTAAGGTGACATCGGTGCGATCGCCCATCATGGTTTTAGCAATGTTTTTGACATTGTCTTGGATATCGGTGGGACCATAAGTGCCCCCAAAGGTTACTTGGACTGTGGGCAGGTATGTTTGGAGAGGGGCAGGTTGAGGGGGCTGTAAAGGATTATAGGTCACCTCCTCAGCTGACACCGAGGAAGTCATCAATAAAATGACCAATAACCAAACCCTGATCATATGTTTTTCTTTAAGTTAAGTGTACTAACTTAAATATAGTTCTTTTTGAGACATAATTCTGCAATTTGGATGCTATTTAAAGCAGCGCCCTTCCGGACATTGTCACTCACCACCCAGAGGTGGAGCCCGTAGGGGGAGAATAAATCTGAGCGGATGCGGCCCACAAATACGTCGTCTTGGCCAGAGGCGTGAGTAACGGCAGTGGGGTAATCTGGATCATCCACCACGGTCACGCCCGGGGCTTCTGCTAAGAGGGCTTTGGCTTCAAAGGCGGTGATGGCTTGGTTGGTTTCAATATAGACAGACGCACTGTGGCCAAAGAACACAGGCACTCGCACGGTGGTGGGGCATACCTGGATGGTACTGTCTTCCAAAATTTTATGGGTTTCCCAAATCATTTTCATTTCTTCGCGAGTATAGCCATTATCTTGTAGGGTATCGATGTGTGGGAGCACGTTAAAGGCGATTTGTTTGGAAAATACTGAGGGTTCCCCTCCCCCATGTCCATTCAGTAGATCTCGGGTTTGTTCAGCCAGCTCTTGGGCTCCTTCTTGGCCAGCCCCAGAAACAGACTGATAGGTTGATACTACAATTTTTTGAATACCCACCGAATCATAAATGGGTTTCAGGGCCATCAGCATTTGGATGGTGGTACAATTGGGGTTGGCAATAACTTTCTTATGGGTATAATCGGCCAAGCGGTGGGGGTTGATTTCAGGGATAATGAGGGGGACATTCGGATCTTGCCGATACACCGCTGTATTATCGATAACAATGCAACCTGCAGCGGTGGCAATGGGTACATATTGTTCAGAAGCCGCACTGCCCGCCGAGAAAAAGGCGATGTCCACCTGGCTGAAATCGAAGGTAGCGGCATCTTGGGTGATGAGTTGTTGACGACCAAAAGACACCTCAGTGCCTTCGGAGCGGTGGCTGGTAAGCGCGACTATTTTTTTAACCGGAAAGGCGCGTTCATGAAGGATATCAAGCAAGGCCTCGCCTACCATGCCCGTAGCGCCCAAAATAGCAATGTTGTAAGTTGTCATACTAGCGCACCATCATGACCATAAAGGCCACTAAAACAATCAAGGCCAATCCTAGAAACCCCAAAGTGCTCAAACTTTTGGAGATATTTTGTTTTGAAAATAACTCAGGATTACCCTTTAAGGCTTTGTAAGTTTTCCAAGTAAAAAAAGCGGTTAACAGCAGTAAAACAATTTGCCAAAGGGTTTGCATAGGGTACCTCGGTCATTTTTTGAACAATTTAAGGATAGGTCAGGTGATACAAGGGATTTCGGGTGTTTCCCCAAGGTTATCCACAACTCTACCCACACAGTTTGTGGATAACCCCAAATCGGTCATTTGGAGGACTGCATCTAGGAGGACGCAGGCCATCATGGCTTCGACCACGGGGACGGCACGGGGGCCGACGCATGGATCATGCCGACCAGCCACAGAGAGTATCACTTTTTGACCCTTTTTATCTACCGTTTCAATGGGGGATAGGATACTGGAGGGGGGTTTGAAGGCGACGGCAGCTCGGAGGGTTTGGCCTGTGGAGATCCCGGCCAAGATACCTCCGGAGTGATTAGAGGCAAAGCCTTCGGAAGTGAGGGCATCTCGGTGTTGGCTGCCCTGTTGGGTGATAACCGCAAAGCCGTCGCCTATTTCCACGGCTTTGGCGGCATTGATACTCATCAAGGCTTTTGCAATTTCGGCATCTAACTTACAAAAAACCGGTTCACCCAAGCCGGCTGGCACGTGAAACGCTTCTACCACCACTTTGGCCCCCACAGAATCCCCTGTTTGTTGGCATTTTTGTAAAAATTGCATCATGAGGGGTAACGCAGTTTTGTCAGGACAATACAGGGGATTTTGGTGGATAAATGTGTCATCGATGTTTTGGACGACCACGGGCCCTATTTGTGCCACATAGGCACGTATACGAATGCCAAACCGCGTGTGTAAATAATGCTGTGCAATGGCCCCTGCAGCTACCCGAGCGGCGGTTTCACGAGCAGAGGCCCGCCCTCCCCCTCTAGGGTCGCGAATGCCATATTTTTGTTGGTAGGTATAATCACCATGGCCGGGTCGAAACACCGCTTGCAGTGCATCGTAATCGGCTGGTTTGGCATCTTCATTGGGAATGAGTAACAAAATAGGCGTGCCTGTGGTTTTGCCTTGAAAAATACCCGAACCAATTTGAACGGAGTCGGATTCTTGCCTAGGTGAAGTATAAGTCGAAGTACCTGGTTTACGCCGATCTAACGCTTTTTGAATCAAGGCCACATCTAAGGTAAGTCCAGGTGGACAGCCTTGTACCACTGCTCCAATACAAAGACCATGGCTTTCACCAAAAGTGGTGACGGTAAAGCATTTTCCAAGGGTACTACCTCCCATTATGGGATCCGAATCGCGGCTTCCGCGAGTTCTTCTTGGGTCAACAAAAAGACCCCTTCTCCCCCGTTTTCGAGTTGTATCCAGGTGAATGGGTATTCGGGGAAAGCGGCTTCCAGAATAGGTTGTGTAGCGCCCACTTCGACCACCAATAAGCCCCCTGGAGTGAGATGTTTAGGGGCTTCTTTTAAAATACGTCGCAGCACATCCAGGCCATCCACCCCTGATTGAAGTGCCAGTTTAGGCTCATGGGTATATTCTAACGGCAGGGTTTGATATTCAGCTTGGGAAACGTAGGGGGGATTAGAGAGGATTAAATCGTAGGATTGGTGGGGAATAGCCAAAAATAAATCGGACTCTATTAACCGGACCACTTCTTGAAGCTCATAGTGCTCTACATTCATGTGGGCGACTTTCAAGGCATCGGTGGAGATATCCACTGCATCTACCCGAATATCTTCGAAAGTTAGGGCCATCAAAATGGCGAGGCTTCCGCTACCGGTGCATAAGTCGAGTACTTT
>JAHFQG010000072.1 GCA_023266415.1 Francisellaceae bacterium
TTTGTGATGACGTTGCATAAATCGAAGGGGTTGGAGTTTGATGTGGTGTTTATTCCACGATTGGCGGACCGTGTGGCGAATGATGCGCAGAGTTTGTTGTTGTTACAGGAGTACCCCAGTGGGGCGGGGGTAGGTTGGTTAATGGCGCCTATGCGAGCTTTTGAGAAAACAGAGGATAAATTATATCGTTATTTGGCAGAATTTCAGAAAAAAAAGATGACCCAAGAAATGGCACGCCTATTATATGTGGGTATAACCCGGGCCAGAGAAGCGGTGTTTTTGAGTATGGTATTAGGGGAAGACAAGGCGGGGGATTGGAAACCCCCCGCAAAAAATAGCTTGGCGGCTTTTTTATGGCCTTATATCCCACAACCCGAACGAATTGATCTTGGCGTTGTCCCCCCAACGCTTTTGTCTGCCGCCTCAGCGCAGGCTGGGGTCCAATCTAATTTTGTCACCCCAGTGAAGGCTGGGGTCCAGTCTAATTTTGTCACCCCAGCGCAGGCTGGGGTCCAGTCTAAACAAATTCTGACTCAGTGGCCCACTTTACCTTCTGGGTGGCAATTACCCAAGCCCATTCAAGAGGCTTTGGCTATTGAACGTCCTTTAACCATTGATGCAGAAAACCTGCAATGGCAACAACGAGGGTATGATATTAATGCGCAAGAAGCCTTATCGGAGCACCCAGCCTTCGGGGTGTTGATCCATGCGCTCTTAGAGGCGATGGGCAATCTAGGGTTTGATAACTGGCTTTCAACCATGCAACAGGCTTCCCCTGCCTATTGGCATCAACAATTAAACCATTTTGGGATCACCGAAAGTCATTTCTATAGAACTTTGCAACCATGGATAGATACGTTACACACCGATACTCAGTTGCGTTGGATACTGAGCCATCCGGGGCATTGTGAGTGGGCGTTGAGCACCCCCAAAGGCGTTCAGAGGCTGGATAGGGTATTTTGGGAAGGCAATACGGTGTGGGTGGTGGATTATAAAACCAGCGACAGCACGGAACTCTCTGAAGGGTATCAACAGCAATTGGTGCGTTATCAACAGGTATTACAAACGTATTTCCCCAAAGCAGACTCTATTCGGGGCGCGCTATACTATCCGCTTAGTCGAACGTGGGTAGATACAAACGCCTTCAGCGTTTTAAACCAGTCTTACGAGTGGGATTGACGGGATTGGTGTTAGCGTTTGAAAGGGCGGGGGGAGGAAAGGAACGGGGAGGAGGGGGAGGGGGAGGGGGCTTCTTTGGGGGTGTCGGTGCTTCTTGTAAAATTTTGATTTCGGCTTGAATGTGTTCTTTAATTGTTCGAATATTTTTTAAATTTTCAGTGTATTGTGCTTCTGCGAATTTTATTTGTTCTTCTGTCAGTTGAATATTATTTTTTCTGGAGGATTCATATAAAATAAGATTTTCTATAGCGATTTTTCTGGAAGACAAGAATGATTTTTCGTAAGTATCATCTTTCGGGGTTTTTTTATTTTCAGAACCAATGCGGCATGCTAATTCTAGCGCAGTACTAATTGCTAGATAAATTTCAATATTCTTTGAGAGTGATTTTTCTTGTTCATTTAAAGGAAAATATGCCCCGAAGTCAGATAACTTAACAGAATATCCCCCGTTGGGTTGATTGAATAACAGAAAGTTTCCTTGATGTGTATCACAAGGAATCGCCCCGTATTGGTGCACCGTGGTGAGCAGATCCATGGCGTTTAACAAAATTTGAAATTTGACCAATTCCGATAATTTTAGTGGATTTTCTTTTGAAAAAGCTTTGTCCAAAGAACAGATTGCTTTTTTAGAATAAAAAGAGATTTTGTTTTTCCCGTTCTTTCCCTGATATACTTTCATTCCCAGTAAGTGGGAGGCCATTTCCGGGGGGAGCATCAATGAAATGGCTTGTTCTTTTTTAGCTTCTTCGACTATTTTAGCCCAATCGGTATCGGAGGTGTCCTTTGTTCGGGTAATAACCAGATTGACCAAGGCCTCTGGTTGCTTAAAGATGGTTAGATCTAGGGCTGGTTTAACTCTTTTATAGCAACCCACTCCCACTATGGAGTCGTATTTTACATACGCTCCAGAATTATCTTTTTCGGCTAACTTAGATTTGGTTTCCACCATCAATTTTAAGACGCCATAGTCGTTAGAAATTGCGATGGTTCGTGGTATGCCAGCGATTCTTTTTTGAAAAGAGAGGCTTTCTCCTGGTAGTGGGGCACAAAATATGGACTTTGAATTTGTTTTATCGCAAATTCATACAGTGTTTTCAAGTCTTCTTTTGAAAGAAGGGGCTCTTTTGTTTCGGTTGTTTTGAGTTCAGAAGGAAAATCTGTTTCAGAGGACAGGGCATTTACCTGTTTGAGGCTTTGAATTAAATGGGCTAATAAAATCGTGTTAGGGCTTTTGGGAAATGGTAAAAAAGGGCGGGGTGGTAGTGGCATAGTGAGTCCCCAAATATAAGTTAATTGGTTGACACATGCCAAAAGTATAGTTGGTTTTAAAAAATTGGGTTGGTTTTATAAGGTGTTCAGAGGCTGGATATGGTTAACCATCCGTCCTCTTCTTATTAAGAGAACGAAGTGTGTTTAACCTTTTTAGAGGGAGGTGTTTCCTCCAGGGCTTCAAGCGGGGCAGGCGAGCTAAACCAAAGGATGGGGGAGCCAAAGGTAGAAGGCGGTAGGTCGGAGGAGGGGGGAGAGGAGGGCTTGGAGGACAATATACGCAAAGTCTGTTGCAACCAAGGTTTTTTAAGTTTTTGTGCTTTTTCTAAGGCTTTTCGTATCAGATTTGCTTGGTGGTCGAAGCGTAATTTAGGGAAAACAACCCTAAATTGGGCAAGCCAAGTTTCTTCGTTTTCCCAAAGGATATCCGTGTCTATTAGGTAGTTAGATAAAACAAGAATGGGTTCTTGTGCCTCTTGATCTAAACCCCAAAAAAGTTCTAATGCCTCCTGAGAGGCTCCTTGAGCTCTCAGAACCAACGAGGCCGCATAGATAAAACAATCTAAACTATCTTGTTTCATCACGAGGTGCAGTGGGGTTTTTTGATTTTCATCTGGATGCGTTAAACTGGCCCCATAATCCAACAGCAAATTGGCTGCAGGCCAATTTTTTAAGAAAACGGCTAAATGTAATAAAGTTTGTTGGTTTTTGTCATCCATCTGAATGCGGCCTTGTTGTTTTAACAGGCATTCAAATTTTTGAAAGTTATCGGATAATAAAGCAGATCTCAAGGGTGTATTTCCTAAGGTATTGGGGGTTTTTAATAAAAGTTGTATATCTAACTCTAGCCCGCGAAATAACGCGGTTAACTGCTCAAAAAATGGTATGGAAGTTAAATGGGCGAGGTTATTGCCATTTTCATCTCGAGCAGAAAACAGAGCATTTTTTAGGGTAAAAGGGTAGCGTTTGGCTAATTTAGGTAAATTCTCAAAAAGGGTGTCTTTTTGTATCAATTGGATAATTTTTTGTTGGGTTTCGGGTAAACGTGAGAGAATGCGTTTTTTTACTAAAAGGGGTTTAAACGGGGTTGATGGAGGGGGGGGGGCCCATGTTTCCAGTTGTTTCTTGGTTAATTTATTTTTCAAACAAGAGAGCATGTCTTCTTGTTGTTGCAGTGCGGCATAATCTAACAAATGAAGCCCATGGGCGTCTTTTTCTAAGAATTGGGCGCGATTGAGTCGACTAACATTTGAAATTAGGGCAGAAAATAAAAATATATCTTCTGTTCGAATGGCGTATCGTAGGCAAATAATGGGATCTGTATTGGAGTCCTGGCAGACAATCAAAGTCTGTTTTGGGGAGCACATATTGGTGATTAATAACACAGCAATATCAAGACGTTTGTTTTGGATAGCCACCTCACAAGGCAAGTAGCCTTCGCTGTTTTTTGCCAACATATTGGCCCCATAGAATAACAATTTCTCGATAAAAATCTTGTCAATCAGTTGCTTTTTTAAGGCAAGATGTAAAAAACTGCCAGAAGCGTGAGGGGCTTTTGCTAAAACTTTTAAGTGAGCATTGTTTTTTTCTAAAGTAGCGAGTAATTTTTCAAAAACACCCAATGCGTTCATGGTTAAGGCCAAACCTAGGGCTTGAGGGGCTTGAGGCACCAGGAGTTTGGCTGAATCCAGGGTGTCAATGAGATAGGACGCTATTTTTTCTTTTTCAGGGTGAGTCAGGTCAATATTATTTAGGATAGCTTGAAGGGGCGTATGCTGATGTAGATTTAAGACAGAGAGAAAACTCTGATCGGGGGCACACAAAGTTGTAAGTTGTTCTACTAACCAATTCATCATGGCATAACTCAGCACTTGGTGTAACAAAGTCGGATCTCTTTGAAAACTTTCCAACAGAATTAAGGTATATCGCGTCGGTTGTGTTTGTTGATAGGCCATTAAAACCTGTAGATCATTCCGCTTAATCCAATGAGAAACCTCTTGGTAACCAACCGGAGATTTTGGCATTAGACACCCCTTTATCAAAAAGGGCAGATCCTACCGAAGATGGTAGGGGAGATCAAGTAATAGCCCTTATGTTATTATGAATAGTAAGAGACACTTACCCTAAATTGTATGAACGCTATTTCTTCCCCCAAACTCATCGTTGCCATCTCCTCCCGCGCCCTCTTTGAACAAGAGGCTGCTCACGATGTGTATCAGCAAGAAGGCGTTGAAGCTTTTCGGGCCTATCAGCGGGCTCGCGAGCAAGAGCCCCTTCCCCCCGGACCAGCCTTCCCGCTGGTCAAGAAATTTTTAGCCCTCAATCAAGGGGCACCAACGCCTTTAGTCGAAGTACTACTTCTTTCCCGCAATGCCTTCGATACCGGCCTGCGTATTTTTAATTCTATTGCGCATTACCAATTGGCCATCACCCGAGCCGCCTTTGCTGGCGGAGAAAGTCCGTATGAATATGCCAAAGCCTTTGGAGCACACCTGTTTTTATCTCTCAATCCGGAAAGCGTGCAAGGCGCCCTTGCCAGTGGTTGTGCCGCAGCCACCATCTGGTGTAACCACTCTCCCCCCCTGCAAAGCAATAATTCAACCGACCAACTTAGAATTGCCTTCGATGGCGATGCCGTTCTGTTTTCTGACGAAGCTGAACGTGTCTTTCAAGGGGAAGGCCTCGAAAAATTCCATACCGTGGAATGGTCTGCCAAAGATAAACCCTTGCCCCCAGGACCCTTCAAAGGCTTCTTAGAAGCCCTCCATCAACTCCAAGCCATTCAGCCTGGGCAAATTCGTACCGCTTTGGTAACTGCCCGCTCTGCGCCCGCTCACGAACGCGTCATCAATACCCTTCGCGCTTGGGATATTCGCATCGATGAGGCGCTATTTTTAGGGGGTATGGACAAAGGCGCATTCCTCAGCGCGTTCGGCGCCGATATCTTTTTTGATGATCAAACCCATCACTGTCAATCAGCCACCCAACAATCCGTCACCGCCGGACACGTGCCCTATGGGGTGGTCAACCACCGTTAAAGCGAAAGATCTGCCTGGGATTCGGGGAAACGCTCCACAGTCTCTAACATAAAGACTGTACTGTCCGATAATTGCCCTAACAAAGGCAGCTCTGTCGTTTCAGAAAAACACAGTGGGGTAGAAAACGTCTGATACTGCCAATAGGCAGTAGCCAGTTCAGCCTGCCTTGCCAACTTTAATGGCGTCTTTCCCTCGTTATCCTGAGGGTGAGGCTGGGCCTTCTGTTCTAATAAAAAAGCAATCATTTCCGTACGACCATAGAGGGCTGCCCAATGCAATGGTGTTCGACCTAGTTTGTCTACTAAATCTATAGTGAAGGTCTTTTTCCAATACAGGGGGGTTATGATGCGTGGCAATAACTCCTTCATATACGGAATGTTTCCCCCTTGAGCTATCCAATGCAAGGCCGTTTTCCCCATCCAATCGGCATAACACAAATTTACATCTGGATGAGCAATCAAACGAATAAAAACATCCTGTTTCTGGTTCCGTATGGCCGTTAGTAACGGTGTCAAACCTTCATGATTCGGTTGATTTAACAACGCTTTGAATGTTTCTTGATCAACAAAACGGGTAATTTTTGAAAGAAGCAGTTTATATTTTTCAAAATCGGGCACTTGAAGCACATAATCTAATACCGCTCTGCTGATTGGGCACGAC
>JAHFQG010000073.1 GCA_023266415.1 Francisellaceae bacterium
AATAGCCCCCATAAGCTGCACATGAAAATGTCGCATACCTAAGGCACGTTTGCTGGCCTCTCGACCCACCGCAAAGGCTTCGATCAGGAGAGCATCGAGTGTTTCGCCTTGTTGGAAACGTTGTCTGAACTCTGTGGTTTTGGCTTGCAAGGCCTCATCGCTTAAAGCGGCCATAGAGGGCTCTAAGGCCCCAATGGCTTCCACCATAGGCTGCATTTTTTTCAAAAGACGATCATTACGACTGCCAAACAAGGCATGTACGAATTTTTTTAACATAGTCTTTTAGTTAACTTACTATTGAAAGTGCACATTGGCCACAGTATAGCATTTTGAGTATGCTTAGAACAGGTTCCTCTTAGAGACTGCAAAAGTGCCCCTTACCCCCTCTCAAGCCTCCCAAACCGGCAGCCAAACCGCCAAAACCACCCGATTAGAAGCTTTTTTGGGTTTCTTTCACAGCCATCGGCGGGGGGACGATCACTTTTCCAGTCTACCCCTACAAGGCCTCAATGCTTTGGGTAGAACCTTCTGTTTTATGAGTGATAGTACCTTAGAGGCCTATAATCCTAATCAATCCATGACTTTAATCAGAAGAATGGGCGGGATTTTAGCATCTTTGCTGGAAATTCCCCTCAGTATACCAGGAGCCACCCTCCGTGTGCTGGCCTTTGGGCTCGATCGCCTCAGCCGTTTTCTTACCACCGGATCGTTTAAAATCGTTCATTATCATGATTTTTCGGACAAAGAAGTCCCCCCAAAACAACAACCTTTGGAACTTCGACTGTTAACCCAAAATATGGCTTTACTGCCCCGCCAACTCTGGACTTTGGCCCGTTCTCGTTTCTTCAAACACAAAGAAACGGGAGTCTTGAGCAAACAAGGGGTGCATGGGGTGTCTTTATCCCCCAAAGAACGCGTTGAGTTGTTTTTAAAGAATCTGGCAGCGGCCGGAGAGGAAGCCCCTCATATTTTCTGTTTGCAAGAAGCTTTCGACCGAAAAGCCCAACAACAACTCATGACAGCGTTGAAAAAAAAATATCCCTATATGATTGCGCAAGCCGGAGCCCGCTCTCCTTTCAGTATTGGCCTCAACAGTGGATTGATGATTTTTAGTCAGTTTCCTTTAGAAGAAGTTGAGTATCATCATTATGACAACGCCCTTGGATTGGATGAATATATTGCTAGCAAAGGATTTGTGACGGCTCGGGCCAAAATGCCCGATGGGTCCTACTACCGTTTATACACCACTCACACCCAAGCAGGGGCCGGTTTTGCTAAAAAATTGATGCCCTCTGTGAAAACAGGGGATGCATTACCTGTGGGGCTGATTGACCGCATTCAACATGCGATTCGGTATAGGTCCTGGAAATCACTTTGGATACCTAATACAGGTGGGCGAGGCACGTCTTTCAGGCGCAGCTATCAGTTGAATGCCATGGCTGAGCATTATCAGGCATTGCCCACTGAAAAACAACAAGATCCTACCCTCATCATGGGAGATGTGAATCAATCCATGAATCGATGGAACAAAATGATGGGGATTAGCGGGGGTAAAAAACGTTTAAAGGACACCCTAAAGTATCCCGCTCAAGAAGCCTTTTTTCATGCGTTTGGGGTTCAAACTGTCCAAGATGTTGGGCGTATTTTACCGGAAAATTATCATGACGTTCGACGGGAACAAGGGTCAAAGGGAATTGATTGGCATAAATTATTGGAAGTTTTGTGGCACAATCGATCTTTGACACCCGATAACCCAGAGTATTGGTGGATTGGGTCGGATGTGTCTGATTTAAAACTAAAAGAATTGAGTCCGAAGAATATTGATATCTTATTAGAATATTTTTCTGTCACCCCAGCGCAGGCTGGGGTCCAGTCTAAATTTGTCACCCCAGCGCAGGCTGGGGTCCAGTCTAAAGTAGAAGCATTCTTTAAAAGAATACAACAGGAAAATTCAAAACGTCTGAAGACTCTTCAAAACATCCCTTTTAACGAAATATTAAGTCACTCTGACTTAGCAGAGAATGCCTATGAATTATTTGTGAGCCTAAATCATAATCTAAAAGGTCGGTTAATTGACTTAGTGTTGCCTTACCAGGTAAATACCTTCAAAACGTGTCTTACCCCCCGATATTTAGAATCTCAAAAGCCAGGCCAGTTGACCACCGATCATTTTGGCGTAGAATGCAGAATTACCTTACCTAAAAAATCACCTTCTTCATGAGATTTTCAGAACAACACACTTTGCAAGACGTCCTTCACAGATCAGAGTCTAATTTGGGGCAATTGGTGGCCAAAGCCCAACAATGGGCCCAGTTAAACGAGCAGTTACACGAAATCCTCCTTCCTGAAATAGCCCTCCATGCCTCCGTCAGCTATGTGGAAGAGGGCATATTGGTGTTGGTGGCTGATTCCAGCGCCTGGGCCACCCGTTTACGTTTCGAAACCCCTCGCCTCCTCAGCCATTTTCGAACCCATACTACTTTATGTGGTTTAAAGTCGATTCAAGTGAAAGTTCGGAAGGGCGACCTTTGAATCTACACGCATTTTACCAATAATTAGAGGCTTTACTTTCGTTTTGACATTTAGTAGAATGCAAATTACATAACTAACTGACTTAATGGTGTATGATGCGTAAGGAAAAAACAGTTTTTGATCTCGTTATTACCGCGGCTATGATTGGGGGTATTGTTTGTGCAGCACTGTTTCTGACCAACCCGATTATGGGGATCGTGATTACGGCTGTCGTGGTTGGGGGGTTATTGCTTGAAGCCTTGGAATATTTGTTTTCAAGGAGATCTGCCTCCGGTACGACCCTTTCTAACCGATCTAAAATCATTGTAGATGAGTCACATAATCGGCCGTGTTCAGAGTACTTCTATTCTGCTCCTTTTCGTGTTGATAATCAGACACCCCGTGATACACTATTTAGAAATAATGAGAGTCTGTCATCCAACGCTCGCTTCTATTCTCCCACAGATAACATATAACAATACTGGCCTAAATTGGAGAAAAATGTATGCGTAAAAATCTAATACCAGGGTACACGGGTGCAGGTATGCTCATCGGAGCCTATGTTTTTGCGTTTGTCATTATTGCCGCACTTTATATAGCCAGTATTATGTTGGCTATTATGGCGGCGACTAAACTCCGATCAGATCCTATTGGGGCCGTTCATAATCTGTTTAGTGCCTTCTTATTTTCCCATATGTTTGAAGCTGTCACCAATACGGTCCTACTGTCCACCCTCTGGCCTTCCGATGGTATGCACGCTTTCATAATGGTCCTCTTTTTTCCTGGAACCATTATCGGGGGCCTTTTGGGTTGTATAACAGGCTGTATGGCCAATGTATTTGGGAAAGAAATTGAGAAGTCCACCCCTGAAGCCAAATCTGTCCCCAAAGTCGAGCCTGAGTCCGAATTTGAACTCAGATCACCGGGTGTATTTCCAGGGTTTGAAGAATCCAGGGGGGATCAGAGTCCTCCTTCTTGCACCACCTATACATTTACACCCCGTCCAGGCAAATATTATAGGTTCGTTCCATGTTAGTAGGGATGAACTGTGGTGATTGATGGGCCAAGGTAGGCGTAGTTTCTACGACTGTTGTTTTAAATAATTTTGGTGAAATTGTTCAATTTTATTTTTCAAAGCGTCTTTTGTTCCTTCGTTCACAATCACTTCATCGGCCAGTGCCAACCGTACTTCTCGAGGCATTTGTTGAGCCAACATGGCTTCCAAAGTTTTTTTTGACGTTTTATCCCGCTCTAAAGCCCGCGATAACTGTACGGCAGGGGAGCAATCCACCACCAACACCCAATCCACTTCTTTTTTTAAATGCAATTCTAATAACAACGGAATGTCTAATACAACGTAGGGGGCTGATAGCGTTTTGGCTTCTTCAAACAATGTTTTTAAAATGAGTGGATGAAGCAAATTTTCCAACCAGGTTTTGTCAGCTCCATGCTGAAAAATATGCGCCCGCAGTCGAGCACGGTCTAATGTCCCCAGAGAAGTGACAAAATCTGATCCAAAATGGGCAATGATTTTGTGAAAAGCGGGGGTATGGGGTTCTGTTAGAGTGCGTGCTACGATATCTGCCTCTAAAACAGGCACACCCAATGCTCTAAAATAATCACACACCAACGACTTTCCAGTTGCCAGCCCTCCCGTTAACCCAACAAGCCGGATCATAAAAACTGCGCTCCCATCACCACGGCCCCGCCTAAGGCTAAAAAAGGACCAAAGGCTATTTTATCGTCTCGTTTTTGATGTTTTCGAAAAATTCGAAACAATCCTACTGCCGCCGCTGTAGCAGAAGCAATAAATACAGTAAGTGGCAGTAAACTCCACCCAACCCAGGCGCCCAAAGCCCCCAATAATTTAAAATCACCATACCCCATGCCTTCTTTACCCGTGAGTGCTTTAAAAAGCCAATAAATACCCCACAAGCAACCATACCCTAATATCACCCCCCAAATGGCTTGTATCGGACCCGGACCAATACCTAATGTGCTGCTCAATAACCCCAGCCACAACAATGGGTAAGTCAGTTCATCCAATAAAAGTTGTTCATCATAATCAATCAGTGCAATGGGGATTAATAGCCAAAAAGCCAGACAGTAGCCTAAGGCTGACCAAGAAGGTCCCAATCGTACGCTGATGAACAGCGTAATAAGTGCTGTGACTAACTCGACAAATGGATATCGGATGGAAATGGTTTTAGAGCACCCTCGGCATCGACCGCGTAATAACCAATAACTGATGATCGGAATGTTGTCGCGCACCGCAATCGGCTGGTGACATTGTGGACAATGAGAGCGCGGCATCCACAAATTCCATTTGAGGTGTTTTGTTTTTTTGGCTGTATTTAACACGATTTCACATTCTTGTTGCCATTGTCGTTGAACTATAATAGGGAGGCGATAGGCCACCACATTCAGAAAACTCCCCACGCCTAACCCAATCAAAGTCATGAACCCAACCCACAACGAGGGCATTTGCTGCAATGCGGAAAAAGGCATCATAATGTTTGTCCTATGGAAAAAAGGGGTAAATACAAAGCGACCATCAAACCACCCACGACTCCACTTAAGCATATCATGAGGATTGGTTCGAGCAAGTTCAGCCCACTTTCCAGCCGATGGGTGAGCAGAGCTTCGTAATGATGGGTTAAATGCCATAAAATGACATCAAGTGAGCCAGAGTACTCACCCACAGCAATACGTTGGGCAATGAGAGGGGGAAAGAGTTTTTGTTGTTGAAAGGCCGTATGAAGCGTTTCCCCTTGAGTGACTTTTTGTTGAATGGCCACAAGGGCGGGTGCTAAATGTGGGCATAGGGGGGTGCAAAGCTTTAAGGCATCAATTATCGGAATACCTGCGGAGAAAAGTAACGCCAAAGGACGTAAAAAATGCACCAGACGGGTATATACGCGAATGGGTCCCACTATGGGGAGTCGGTCAAGCCAGGGATGTTCACGTACCAACTGAAGGTATAAAAACAGCAATCCCAGCCCCCATAATCCTGTTTTGGGTAAAGATTTAATATTTTTTAAGACAAACTGGGTGAGAGGGGGAATTGGGGTGTTGAGGGTCTGAAACAGCGATTCTAAAGAGGGGATAACGCCATATACTAACACTCCCACAAGGCCGAATGATACCAACAGCACCAAGGTGGGATACAACAACGCCCGTTGTACTTTTTGACGCAATAAGTGGCTTTTTTCTTGAAAAGCCACCCAGTTTTCTAAAATAGTCTGTAATGTGCCTGAATATTCTCCTGCTGCCACACTGTGTTGTAATAAAAGGTCCACCGGATAATAGGCCAGACTTTCAGATAAATTTTGGCCTTTTTCCAGTTGCGTTCTGATTTTATGTAAAAACAGATGCTCTTTTCGAGATAGGGCCTCTTGCTCTAAGAGCATGAAAGCCTGCACCAACGGAATACCCGCTTTTAAGAGTAGGTGCAATTGCTTGATTAGATCTGTGAGGGTTTTAATGGGCAGTTTTTTCATTTTTTATGGCCCTGTTGCATGAATCAGGCATTCTGGATGTCATGCCAGTGAAAACTGGCATCCAGTTGCCCGTAGTATATATTTTGTTAAGTCATCCCAAGCGTAGCCCGTCATCCCAAGCGTAG
>JAHFQG010000016.1 GCA_023266415.1 Francisellaceae bacterium
CAGTGAGTTGGCTGTAGAAATAGTGGCCATGAGGATGGCGCAAGCGGCCAAAGTGGTGATGGTGGGGTTGGTGAGATGTAAAATAGCGCTGAACAGAATGCTTTCGCCCTCTACCATGGGTAAATTTAGCTGATGGGCAATGACACCCAATGAAGCAGGGACAAGCGACAGCAGCAGGTACAGCAAGGCAGCGGTAGCGGTAGCCTTAGACACCGTTTGAGGGGTGTTGGCGGCGCTGCATCGTTGTCCCATGTCTTGGCCTATCACCATAAACAGCATGGGCATAATGAGCCAATTGATATAATCGCCGCTGTTGGCAAAGTGATTGCCGGAATGAAACAATAAATCGGTGCTGGGTAGGGCATAGAGCACACTGACGGACAAAATGACTAAACTGGTGATCATAAATACGGTTTGAACAATGTCGGTGCTGACCACCGCGCCAAATCCCCCCATCACGGTATAGGCAATGACCACGCTCCAAAACATAAGAAACAAGCGAATATCTTCATAGCCCAACGAGATAAAAAATTGGCGAGAAGCGGTGCCTTGGGCCACTAAAATGACCCACATGGAAAAAGCGGAGAACAGCCCGGCTATTTTGCGTAAGATAGGGCTGTGGTACACCTTTTGGAACAATTCGGGTAATGTAGTGACTTCGTGCTTACGTAACCGAGCGCCCACGCCCAGAGCCAGTAAAATGAGCCCAAAGTAGATCCCTAAGGGGTACAAGAGGGCAATCCATCCTTTGTGGTAAGCTTCATTGGAAATGCCAATCAGTGAGCCGCCGCCTAATTGGGTGGCTACGATAGTGATGGTAAGGGCAGTATATTGAACCGTTCGACCGCGCAAGAAATACCCTTCTTGATTTTTAAGGTGATCAGCCGAACGTTTTCCAAAATAGAGAGAAAGTAGGCTTAAGGTGAGTAAAATGCCGAAAAAAAGAATGGGGTTCATGGGGTTCCTTGCGGGGAGGGTTAGGGAGGGGGTGTATCTAATGTTAATTTTAACAAATGGATCTTCCGATTATCCGCTTTCAAAACCGTAAACAGAAAGCCGCCTAACTCAGTCGATTCACCTATATTGGGTAATCGGCCAAATTGTTGGATCACGAGCCCGCCCACGGTGTCGAAGGTGGCTTCGTCAAATTCAGTGGCAAAGTACTGATTAAAGTCTTCTACTGGGGTGAGGGCTTTCACAAAATATTCGGTATCTCCGGTTTTTCGGATAAAAATCTCGTTTTCAGGATCGTGCTCGTCTTCGATATCACCCACAATTTGCTCAATGACATCTTCAATGGTGACGAGGCCCACCACGCGGCCATATTCATCCACCACAATGGCCAAATGTTGATGATTGCGTCGAAATTCACTTAATAAAGCATCAAGGCGTTTGGTTTCAGGTACAAATAGGGCAGGGCGAAGAATTGAGTGGATTTGGAAGGATTCTGGAGTACAGGCAAGCAAATCTTTGGCGAACAAGATGCCAATAATTTCATCTTTTTTAGACCCTAACACGGGAAATCGGGAGTGTCCGGACTGAAGCACGGTGGGAATAATGGCTGGGAGGGGGGTATTGTTTTCCACCACACTCATTTGGGCGCGGGGGATCATGATTTCTTTGACCCGCATTTCGGAGATATGGAGCACCCCTTCTATCATACTGAGGGCATCAGCATCCAACAATTGGCGCTTTTGGGCCTCTCGCAGCAGCAAGAGCAGTTGATCTTTATTTTTAGGTTCATGACGCCTTGAAAAGACGTGGCTTAGGCGCTCAAAAAGTGTTGTCATCTAGCTTCCTTATATGGGTTATCAATCCCCAAGGTGGACAATAACGTGACTTCCAAAGCTTCCATCTGGGCGGCTTCTGCCTCTTGGGTATGATCATACCCCAATAAATGTAAGGTACCATGGATCACCATGTGCGCAAAATGGGCCTCAAGGGGTTTGCCTTGTGCTATGGCCTCTTGTCGGACCACTTCTGGACATATCACCATATCGCCCAACAAGACAGGTCCTGAACGCGGGGGGACATTGGCTTTGAACGAGAGTACATTGGTGGGTTTATTTTTACCGCGGTAGAGGTGGTTTAAAGTGGTCATTTCGTCCGATGAGACAAGTCTGACACATAACTCACATTCGGGCTGCTGCAAATGCTCTAATACCGCCTTGATCCACACCATGCCCTGTTTCTTAGTAGGTAATCCTTGCGTGTGAGGAACCCCTTTTTGCCAGTTAAGACGCATTGTACGTCTCACATAAAACCGCTCTTAAAGAATTTTTATACACCTCCGTGATTTCCATTAACACTATTTCCCCAATAAGAGAAGCGGGCCCTTCGAAATTAACCACTCGGTTGCTTTCCATGCGACCTTGTAGTTCTAATGGGTTCTTTTTAGAAGAACCTGTGACTAAAATGGGTTGACGCGTTCCCACCAATCGACGGCTGATTAGGGTCGCCTGTTGCACCAATCTGTCTTGCAAAACAGACAAGCGACGTTTTTTAACATCTATGGGGGTATCATCAGGTAATGTGGCTGCAGGTGTGCCAGGGCGAGGGCTATAAATAAAGCTATAGCTGTTGTCGAACCCAATGGTGTGAATTAAATCCAACGTTTGCTCAAAATCTGCTTCGGTTTCTCCTGGGTATCCCACAATGAAATCGGAAGTAATGGTCATATCAGGTCGAATTTTACGTAAATGGCGAATAATGGCTTTGTATTCCAACACGGTATAGTGCCGACCCATCAACCCCAAAACGCGATCGGACCCACTTTGCACGGGTAAGTGTAGATGGCTGGCCAACTTAGGTACGCGGGCATAGGCTTCAATCAAACTTTCGGTAAATTCCCCTGGGTGAGAGGTGGTAAATCGAATGCGGAGAATATCATCCATTTGGGCGATATATCGGATGAGTAGGGCCAAATCGGCGACAGTGCCATCGTGTTGTAACCCCCGATAGGCATTCACATTTTGGCCCAGTAAGGTTACTTCTCGAACTCCTTGTGCTGCCAGGCCTGCAATTTCGCCTAAGACATCGTCTAGAGGGCGATTGACCTCTTCTCCACGGGTATAGGGCACAATGCAATATTTACAAAACTTGTTACACCCTTCTTGCACCGACACAAAAGCCGTGGGACCATCGGCTTTGGGCTCTGGGAGGTTGTCAAATTTTTCAATGCTGGGAAAGCTCACATCCAGGACAGGTTTTTTAGATTGAATGGATTGATTTATTAAGTCAGGTACTCGATGTAAAGTTTGTGGCCCAAACACGATATCGATATAGGGTGCGCGGGTTAATAAGGCATTTCCTTCTTGGCTGGCCACACAGCCTCCTACCCCAATGAGTAGAGGGGGTTTACTGGGATCTAGCGCCCGAGCCTGTTTTAAATCCCGCCAGCGACCTAAGTCAGAATACACATTTTTTTGAGCATTTTCTCGAATGGAGCAAGTGTTCATAATGAGCACATCTGCCTCTTCCGCCGTGTCTACCAAGGTTAATTGATGGGAAACAGTCAGAAGTTCGCTAACTCGCTTAGAGTCATACTCATTCATCTGGCAGCCCCAGGTTTTTAGATATAATGTACGCTGTTTTGGCAAAAAAACCTCCAAACTAGGGCCAACGGCTGCGTCATGCCAGTGTAGGCTGGCATCCGGTTCCCCCGTGTCATGCCAGCGTAGGCTGGCATCCAGTCTCACTATCCAATGCCTGGACCCCAGCTTTCGCTGGGGTGACAAACCCCTTGTCATGCCAGCGTAGGCTGGCATCCAGTCTCACTATTCAATGCCTGGACCCCAGCTTTCGCTGGGGTGACAGCCAACGGCTGCATCATGCCAGCGTAGGCTGGCATCCAGTCAAAATCAGGGCAACTATAGCACAGATGGGGATTAGGTTGTATTGGGTTTAGGGGGGGGTGGTAGGGAGCGTTTTTTTGAAGATTTGACATTTTTCGAGATGACTGGAGGGGTATTCAGGGGTGGGTCTTGAGAAGGCTCCTTCCCGGGAGATTCTGTTAGGATTTTCGCCAACATTTCCTGCGGTGTGGAAGCTGATTTTGGGTTCTTAAAAATAGGATTTTTATGAAAAGTCACAATTGTTTGGGGTATTGTTGGAAAAATAAATTTCTTTGAAATGATTTCGCGTGCTTTCAACAGAATTTGTCGATTTTTCATTAACGTTCGGACATCTTGAAACCATTGTATCAAGGTAGGAAGGCTGGTTAGAGAGGCTAAGACAGCCCCGGCTTGCATTAAGCCATATAAGGGTTGCTTGGTTAACGAGGGGTTTTTCAATTGTTTTTGTATGGTTTGTTTTAAAGCCCAACGTGCACCGGTCTGGAAAAAAGTAAAAGGAATGAGTATTGGTAGGCTCAGTAAAGTGATGAGGATTGCTAAAATGGGTTTTGTCCCTGGAAATTGCTTTTGAAAGGCATTCAATGAAAATTTACCCTGAAATCGATTAAGACCGGCTGCTGCATGGCTGAATTGTAATCGGGAGAGAATGTCCATATTTGGTTTTGCAGAATCCTCATTTGGTTTAGCCGAACTCTCAATTGGTTTAACAAAATCCTTTTCAATTTGGTTACATAAAAAACTGGGCAGAATTCCCAAGATACTTTTAAGTCCTTGGGCTCCAGGAGCGTTTTGGTCAGCCATGGCCTCATAGAGGCCACTGTGAAATTGATTGGAAAAAATGAAGGCAAATTTCTCTTTGTCCTTTGTATTATTAAAGTCCGGAAACTGTCCATAAAGTTCTTGGAAAATGAGCATGCTATCGGTGTGCATGACTTCCACCGTTTTTCGATCTTTCCCACTTTTGCAAGAACCACCGGAAAAGCCATTCGACTCACTAATTATGATTTGTTCTAGAGAAGCCAATTCCAATTGGCGATTTCGGTTCGTGTCGGGGTTCAATAAACCCACCACACTGAGAAGAGGGCCGATTAAGGGCAATTGGGTGGCAGTAGGTTGTTGAAGTGTTAAATAAGCATCCATGGCTTGCCTAAGCTTTTTGTACTCAGGTGTGTTGGGTGATAATGTGTTTAATTGGGCAATTCCCACGGCTACAATCTTGGCCATACCTTTGGTAGAAAATGCAAAAGAACGGGTGTTGTTTATAGAATGCGCCGTTGATATTAGGTCGATTTTAGGCGGGCCTTTCCAATTTTTTTGCAGATTTTCTATGGCGGTGTCTTTTACCAACTCCATGAAACCTTCATCTGTTTGAATAAACCCGGCTGGCACAATTTTTTTAAGTGCATCTGAAAAAATAAACACATCGTTGTAAAGAGATTGTATTAAAACTGGAATGGTTAGGTTACTTTGGTCCAGGATTTTTTTTTCTTGAATCCACGCTTCTATTGTCTGGCGAATATTTTCTTCTGTGATGCGCACAGCTTCATGAAGCAGGTTTGGCTTTTTGAGCAACTCATAAGGCACTGGTGTTCCAGAGCGCCCTCGGATGGGAAACGAAACATTTTCCGGATGTTCAAACTTTGTGTCTTCTTGTTTGTATTTATTAATTGAACAGGCATGAAGACTTGCATTGGGCGCTCCCATCCATTTTCGAACGGTGGTTGGAAAAGGATGCTTTGTAAAGTAATCTTGGAAATGCTCTTTTATCGTATTTTCAGAACCCTTAATTTCTGTACTTTTTTCTGTTTCTTTACATTTTCCTGCAATTCTTAATATTTCTTTAAAATAATTTTTCTCCCAGTCGGATAATGCTCGATACCAAGCAGGGGGTTTCTTGTCCGCATTATCGCCTTCGGTATTTATCAGAATATTATAAAAATCATCAAGCTGATTACTCGTTAATGCACCCTGAGCATTTTCCTTAATATTCACCGAAATCATCGTAGAACTATCTGGGTATTGAACACGATATCCAGTTTCTAAAGAAACCCTTTCATTTTCTTGCCATGTAAACAACGCTTCGGCATCAGCCAAGGCTTCTTTGGGGGATGGAATGCCACGTAATTCTAGTTCATCCAATAAAATATTATAAAATTTTCGAGACGCTGTTTTTACATATTGACTTATTTGTTTTGGAGTCATGCCAGTTGTGACTGAGTCAAATTGAGTTCCCTCGATATCTTTCTTAAAGTCATCAAAATAACTTCGTTTAGGAGCATCTTTGGGAGAATTTTCTTTGTTTTTCTGTAATTTTAGAATTGCTTGATACGCTTTATAATATTGTTCTGCCCGTCGCAATAGAAGGTTTTTTGCCCCTTTTAGGCTAAACTCGGGAGGTTCAAAACCTTGGCGTGTGTAAATGCACGATGTGGAAGAGGTTTTGGACATAAAAGACTCATAATGAAGGGATATTATGAGTATAAGCAACTTTGGTGGCTATGAGTGGACTCGAACCACTGACCCCAGCATTATGAATGCCGTGCTCTAACCAGCTGAGCTACATAGCCGCTGGGGCATTCTGCCGGTATGGGGGTGTGGCTGTCAAGACCCCTCGCCCGTGAGTTGATTCTGGGGTAAATCTGCCTCATTTGAATTGGGTAGGGGCGAGGCGTGCCTCGCCCGTGAGGCTTAGTCTGTTGGGTTCTCTTCCATTACTTGTTCCTCTTTAGGCATATCAGCTTTTTTAGCGTCCGATTTTGTAGTTTTTGATGTTTTGGTTTCTGTTTTGGCTTTTTGTTGCTTTGCCGCACGTTGAGTTGTATCGTCACCATAGCCGTCGGCTATTTGAGCCTTTGAGCTTTCTAACTCAGAAAGGGCAGTATTGGCATTGAGCTCGTCAGCCGACACCTGAGTGGTGCCCATAAGTAATAAAGCGCTAAATACGGTTGAAATGGGTAACATAATAAAAATCCTCCTTGATCTACAGATACTTAAGTATATCAGGAAACAAGTACAACGTAACGGATAAACAATAACAGGTAAAAAAAACAGTGACAATCACTCTGTTCAGCCGTTTCTCCTCAAATTGAAAGGGGGTTAGGGTGTCGATGAGATATTTGATATACGATTGAGATCCAGGGTTAACCCCCATTTTGCGTAAAATACGAAAATGGTAGTCGGTTGAAATGCAATACCCTGGGTAATACCACAGGCCTAACACGTACCATGAGATAAAAATAATAGACTGAATCACAATATGATAGGGGCGCGTGGCTGCAAACATCCACCCCGTAACACTAAAAATGACAATGCTGCTGTGCATCATGTGAAATAGTAAGCTTACTATCTTATATCGCCACATTTTTATGGATCCTTTTTCTGCTGATAGGGGCGAAGCATGCCTCGCCCGCGGATCAGGCACGTCCGCTCTGTATAATGATAATAGTGATTTTTTCATCAAAAATAAAGCCAGCTAACCAAACAATAAAAGCGAAGTTGATTGACTTTCATACTAAAAACAGATTCAATGCACGGTTTTGAGTGCGCCAACCCTTCCAGGACCCTATGAAGCAGTTTGAACCCTCTTTTCGTCTGCCCCCCACCTCCCTACGCGATAAACTCAAAACTGTTCTTCGATGGATTTTCCCCCTCACATTCATCGCAAAACTGGTGCAGTCGCTTTTTCAAACCCTATTGGGTCGGTTTTTAGGATCAAAAATTTTGGTCAAACCACTGAGAAATTTGCCCGAAAAGGGAAAACTTTTGCCAAACCTTACTTCCCACATCGCTTGGGAGAAAATCTGCAATGATGCGGTGCGTCAAAACGAGGATCACCAATGGGGGTATATCCCCACAGATTTACAAAACAACTTACACATTCAGCATAAAGCCTTACGAACCCACGATAGGGCACTCATCGAACATTCTTGTGTGGGGGCTAAAAATTTATTTAATAAGACAATGCTCTGGGATCCAGATACCAAGGTGGTATGTTTTTTCCCCGGTCGAGGACAAGATTACTTCCCCATGCTGCCTTGGATGACCCTCGCCGCCCAAGATATGGGATGTGTGTTCGCTTCCTTGAATCACCGAGGCGTTGGGTTTTCTCCGAAAAGCAATATACAACAAGGTCCAGAATGGACCGCGTACTATCGGGAATTGTTGGGGTTATATAAGCAAGCCCCAGAGAAAATGGTGTTACGCGTAGCTCAGCAACTGAGAAAAAAATCAGCTAATAAAGCCAGCCATATGGTCAACGATGGCATGGCCCTGGTTGGGCATTATCTGCAACAAGGCATTAAACCTAAAAACATCACACTCTGGGGTTATTCCATGGGGGGTGTTGGGCTGATGGTTGCAGCACGATACAAGCAAATTTTTAAGAAATTTACCCAAAAAGGCTGGGAAAAAAACCAAAAACTGGTCGATTATGGCCAATGGCTGTTTGGTGCTCAAAATCCAGAAAGTTTAAAAGTACTCATCGCTGAATATCAACGAGATACATTTGAATTTAACGTCATAGCGGATAGAACGTATACTAGCTTCAGCCGAGCTGTGGTGGGGCGGATTAGAACAGCCCTCGATAACCATCCTAGGCTCGCCAAAATCGTCTTTTATATCATGTGGCCCATTGTTAAATTCATACAAGTGTTGTGCAAATGGGAGCTGGATATTATCAAAGCTTTTAAAAAGTTGCACCATAAACTAAAAATCAGTGTGACTGTATCTGGGGGAGATAACCAACCCGTGGACAGCAAAATACACCCAAAGTCAGCAGCATTACATAAAAAATTACACGAACAAGGCCATTTTGAATCGGATGTGCACTACGAACAAGGACATATGTACCCCAATATCACGCATCCGGATAATTCACCCGACATATTAAGCAAATGGGCCCATGTGGCCATGCCGCCGGTGCTGTTTATGAAGGACGGAACTCGGTTCACTCAGTATGTGAAAGAGTTTGTCGAACAATGCGATAAAGAGCGGGCGAGCGCCAAGCTAAGTTAAATAAGCAAACTAAGGTCCAAAGCTTTTACATGCTTCGTCAAGGCCCCACAAGATATAAACTGAACGCCCGTTTCCGCCATAGCCTCAATAACTTCAAGAGAAGCATTCCCAGACGCTTCCAAGGGGATTTGGTTGTTAGTAAGTGAAACGGCTTCTTTTAGCTGCGCTAACGAAAAATTATCCAATAAAATGCGATCGGGTTTTGCTTTTAATGCCTCAATAAGCTCAACGCGATTTTCCACCTCCACTTCTACCCATGGGGCAGTGGCTTTGGCCAGAGCCACGGCTTTTGCGACAGATCCCACACTTTTAATGTGGTTTTCTTTTAATAAAATGGCATCATATAAGCCTAACCGATGGTTTTTACCCCCTCCACACAAAACCGCGTATTTTTGAGCCAACCGTAAACCAGGTAGGGTTTTTCGAGTATCTAACAACTGACAAGACGTATGCTGGATTTTATCCACATATTGACGTGTCAACGTGGCTGTACCCGATAAAGTCTGTAAAAAATTTAGCAGGGTTCGTTCAACAGTGAGTATGGCAGGGGCTAGACCTTTCAAGGTTAAGAATACTTGATTGGGTTGTAAGATCCCTCCCTCTAAAACATGCCAAGTCGCCTTTAAAGCATACCGTTGGCATAAGGCCTCCACCCAAGGGCCTCCACACAAAATGCCCGCCTCTCGACTAAGCACTGTGGCGGTAACGGGGATAGAAGGTACCAAAGCAGCCGATAAATCACCCGTGCCCACATCTTCTGCGAGGGCAGCGTTAATGTGTTGCGCAATAACAAATTCGGTTATGTAGCTTACTTTTTTCAATGGTAATTTTCCAAGACTAGATCTCTACGACTTGTGCACAAGCTCAAATTATATCATGATAGTTCCATGAAACTCCCCATCATCAACCCCCACACAGGCCTTATTGAGGCAGGTACTTTCATCCCTTCACCCAATCATGACGACAGGGCGCCTGGCATGGATATTACCTTGTTAGTGATCCATAACATCAGCTTACCGCCAGGTGCCTTTGGGGGCGATCACGTCTTCAAATTATTCCTCAACCAATTAGATACAGAAAGTCATCCAACTTACACAGAATTGGCCGACATCACCGTCTCAGCGCATTGTTTTATACGACGCGATGGATCTATCATACAATTCGTTCCTTTTCATAAACGAGCTTGGCACGCTGGCAAGTCTTGCTACCAAACCCAAGAAGACTGTAATCATTTTTCCATCGGAATTGAATTGGAAGGCACCGATGACCTTCCCTACGAAAAAGTGCAATATGAACAATTAATTCAGTTGACCTACGCGCTCCTGAAAGCCTATCCTACTCTGAGTAGTCACCACATTGTCGGCCACAGTGATATTGCCCCTGGCCGGAAGACCGATCCGGGTCCCGCGTTCGACTGGGTTTATTTTAAACAAAAATTGGCAGAGGTAATGACATGATGCTTCTATCGCTTGTGCTCGCACTGGTGTTGGTTCGAACCATCCAAACCACCGAATCCCACCCCATTCATCACCTCAAACCCCAGTACTGGTGGATGCGCTATTGGCATGCGTTCTCTGCCCAACTCTCCCTACTAGACAGATATCCCCCCCTGTATAAAGTACTGCTAACTTGGTTATTCCCCGGACTCATTGTTGGCCTCCTATCTTTCTTCCTATCCAAATTTTTGTACGGATTGCCCCAAATCATTTTTGCAGCCCTCATTTTATGGGCCTGCCTCCCCGACTTCCGGGATTTGCTTCCCCATGACCACGACATGAACACCCTCTTGGTAAACGCCAATGAAAACCTCTTTGCTGTGGTGTTCTGGTTTATCCTACTCGGACCTGCAGGCGCTCTGTCATACCATGCCCTGTCTTGGCTCACCCGCTGGACCCAGCAAGATCAGTCCCTTACCCGAATCGAAAGCACCCTCAAAACGTTGCACCAATGGATCGGGTGGCTTCCCTCCCGTCTCACAGGCCTCTTTTTTGCCCTCGTGGGCAACTTTGATACTGGCTTCCAAAAATGGCGTCAAGTTGCCTTCAGCCATGAAGTGGATGCGGCCAAAGTACTGGTATCTTGCGGACACGCGGCTTTGGCCGCCGAACTGTCTCGTGCAGAAAAAGAACCGGCTGAGTTAGCTCACATTCTTATTGAGCGCGCCAGTTTTGTGTGGTTAATCGTTCTGTCTGTCCTTAGTTTTAACCTATAACGTATGACAGACATTGATCCCACCGAAACCCAAGAATGGCTGGATGCCATGGCCTCCGTTTTAGCCCAAGAAGGCCCAGAACGTGCCCAGTTTTTACAAAATGCCTTGGCACGCTTCACAGGCCTTTCAACCCAAACCCTTACCACCCCCTATCGAAACACCTTATCAGAGATTTCACCCTACCCAGGCGACCTACACCTCGAAAGCCGTATCCGCGCCTTCGTGCGTTGGAATGCTATGGCTATGGTGGTGCGTGCTGGCCGCACTGATCCCGATTTGGGGGGCCACATCGGTACCTTTGCCTCCTCTGCCACATTATATGAAATCGGCTTCAACCACTTTTGGCGTGCGTCAACCCCCACCGCCCCAGGTGATTTGGTCTACATCCAAGGACACGCTTCCCCAGGTATTTACGCTCGCTCTTTTCTAGAAGGGCGCTTCGATGAGCAACATCTGATCCACTTTCGCCAAGAAATCAATGGCCACGGGCTTTCTTCTTACCCACACCCTTGGCTCATGCCCGACTATTGGCAATTTCCCACCGTCTCTATGGGCCTTGGCCCCGTCCAACCCATCTACCAAGCACGCTTCATGCGCTACCTAGAAGCCAGACAATTGACCGTACCTTCCGACCGCAAAGTTTGGTGCTTTTGTGGCGATGGAGAAATGGATGAGCCCGAATCATTGGGCGCTATCTCCCTAGCTGCACGTGAAAATCTCGATAATCTTATTTTTGTGATCAATTGCAACCTCCAACGCCTCGATGGCCCCGTCCGGGGAAACAGTAAAATCATCCAAGAACTGGAAGGGGTGTTTAAAGGCGCTGGCTGGAACGTCATCAAAGTGGTGTGGGGCAGCGGTTGGGATCCCCTGCTCGCCGCCGATACTAACGGCCTACTCCAAAAACGCATGGATGAAGCCATCGATGGCGAATACCAAAATTTCAAAGCCAAAGGCGGGGCCTATACCCGTGAACATTTCTTCAATACCCCCGAATTGAAACGCCTTGTTGAACATTTATCAGATGAGGAAATCACTACTCTTAAAAGAGGGGGGCATGATCCCCTCAAAGTGTACACAGCTTACCTCAAAGCCACCCAACACAAAGGCACCCCTACCGTTATTTTGGCGAAAACTGTGAAAGGATACGGCTTGGGAGACGCAGGAGAAGCCCTCAACACCGCCCATAACACCAAAAAATTGTCAAAAGAAGCCATTTATGCTTTCCGAGATCGCTTTCAAGTGCCTATTCCAGACGACCAACTCCACGAAGTGCCATTTTATAAACCCGATCCCCATAGCCCTGAGATGCAATACCTTCAGGCCCGCCGCCAAGCCCTCCAAGGCGGATACCCCGCGCGACGCACCACTTCTGACATAAAAATAACCGCCCCCCCCCTGTCGTTGTTCGCCGCCCTTCATAAAGGCATCGAAGGACACGGTATCTCTACCACCATGGCTTTTGTACGCCTGCTCACAGCCCTCATCAAAGACAAAACCATTGGCCATCGCATTGTCCCCATCGTACCGGACGAAGCCCGTACCTTCGGGATGGAAGGCCTGTTCCGCCAATTGGGCATCTATGCCCCCAAAGGTCAACTCTATACCCCCGTCGATTCTGACGAAATCATGTTTTATAAAGAAGGTACCACAGGCCAAATTTTGGAAGAAGGCATTAATGAAGCCGGCGCTATGTGCTCCTGGATAGCTGCGGCCACCGCTTACTCTACCCACAACTGCCCCACCATCCCCTTTTACATCTATTACTCTATGTTTGGCTTCCAACGTGTTGGCGACTTGGCCTGGGCTGCTGGGGACAGCCGTGCTCGTGGGTTCCTTATCGGCGGCACCTCAGGTCGAACGACCTTAAACGGCGAAGGCCTTCAACACCAAGATGGACACAGCCACCTATTGGCCAGCACTATCCCCAATTGCGTTAGTTATGATCCCACTTTTTCTTACGAACTTTCTGTTATCATTCACCATGGCCTGAAACGGATGATAGAACAAGAAGAGTCCGTGTATTTCTACATCACCACCATGAACGAAAATTATCCACATCCCCCTATGCCCGAAGGCGTAGAAGAGGGCATTGTCCAAGGCATGTATTTATTTCGTATAACAGCCGCCCAGAAACCCGTGGGAGAGGTCATTTTGCTGGGGTGTGGCACGATTTTGAATGAAATTTTAGCCGCCGCAGAACAATTGGCCAACGACTTTCAAGTGTCCAGCCACATCTGGAGCGTCACCAGCTTCAACGAACTCGCCAGAAATGGTTTTGACGTGGAACGACACAACCGCTTAAACCCAACAGAGCCCCCTAAAACAGCTTATGTCTCTCAATGCCTCCCAAACGCAGATATCCCCATCATTGCTGCCACCGATTATATGAAATGTTTTGCCAGCCAAATTCACCCCTTCATCCAAGCCCCTTATCATGTGCTTGGCACCGACGGTTTCGGTCGCAGCGACACCCGTCAAGCCCTACGCCAATTTTTTGAGGTCGACCGGCACAGTATTGTCACGACCGCCCTTTATGCCCTCGGCTTACCTCACCCCAACCAGGGAGAAACACGGTGAATATCCTGGATGTAACTGTTCCCGATATCGGGGATTTTAAAGATGTGAAAATCATTGAAGTGGCTGTCAAAGTGGGCGATACCCTTCAACCCGAAGACACCCTCATTTCCTTAGAAACTGATAAAGCCACCATGGATATTCCCTGTCCGCATGTCGGGGTAGTCAAAGAAATATTCGTCAAAGAAGGAGATATCGTTTCAAAAGGCAGCCTTATTCTAAAAATGGACAGCCAAGAAGCGCCTGCGCCTAAAAAAGAGAAAACCACAGCCTCTGTTAAATCTATTGCCCCGCCCGCCGCCTCTGTACCCACAACCCCCAATGCTGCGTTTTATCGGGATGAACCCGTGATCACTGAAAACAACCTCCACGCTGGCCCTGCCACCCGTCGATTGGCGCGTGAACTGGGGCTTAGCCTTCAAAATATTCCTGGCTCTGGCCTCAAAGGTCGTATCCTCACCACAGACATCCATGACTATGTGAAAAAACGTCTGTCTGGCGCCAGTATGCCCACGCAGCCAGCGATTGATTTTAAACAGTGGGGGGATATTGAATACAAACCCCTCACGCGTATCAAACAGCTCACCGCCGAAAATTTGCACCGAAATTGGATAAACATCCCCCACGTCACCCATTTTGATGAAGCAGACATCACTGATCTGGAAAATTTTCGAAAAAACTACAACCAAGCCCCCAAAACCCCTGGCATCAAACTCACCCCCCTCGTGTTTATTTTAAAAGTGGTGGTAAACAGCCTACAACAATATCCCCAATTTAACAGTTCACTTGCTCCCGACGGTAAACAACTGATTTTGAAAAAATATATCCACATTGGCGTGGCTGTGGATACTCCCAACGGGTTGGTCGTGCCTGTTATTCGTAACGTCGATACCAAAAACATTGAACAATTGGCCGAAGAATTAAACGCCATCAGCACCAAAGCGCGTGAAAAAGGATTGTCTTTAACAGAGATGTCAGGTGGCTGCCTTACAATCTCCAGCCTAGGCGGTATCGGAGGTACCGGCTTTACCCCCATCATCAATGCCCCCGAAGTGGCTATTTTGGGTGTGTCTAAAGCAACCCTAAAACCCCTCTATCAAAACCAACAATGGGTGCCCCGATTGATGTTACCCGTGTCTTTATCGTATGATCACCGTGTGATCGACGGTGCCGAAGCCGCTCGCTTTACCCAGCACCTCTGTGCTGGCCTGTCAGATATTCGACAATTATTGCTGTGAGGCCCCCCGATGACAATCAAAACCCAACAAGCCAAAGTACTCGTACTGGGCAGTGGCCCAGGAGGCTATTCCGCCGCCTTTCGGGCCGCCGATCTACTGGGAGAAGGCGTGGTGTTGGTCGAACGTTACCCCACCTTAGGTGGTGTCTGCCTCAATGTAGGCTGTATCCCCTCCAAAGCCCTCCTCCACATCGCCCAAGTCCTCGACGAAACTCAAGAATTAGATAAACAGGGCGTCAGCTTCGGAAAACCCACCCTCGACCTAGATAAAATCCGTGCCTTCAAAGACGGTGTGGTCAAAAAACTCACCCAAGGATTAAATCAGTTAGCTAAGCAAAGAAAGGTCACCGTGCTCACCGGTGTGGGCGAATTCCTGGATGCACATACGCTTCAAGTCACCGGGAAAGAGATTACCCATATCACTTTCGAATCTTGCATCATCGCCGTCGGCTCTAAAATCATTCGCCTGCCGTTCCTACCGGATGATCCCCGCGTGCTCGATTCCACCAGTGCCCTCACCTTACCCGCTATCCCTAAACGACTGCTGGTCATTGGAGGGGGTATTATCGGTATGGAAATGGCCACCGTATACAACGCCCTAGGGGCCAAAGTCTCCGTCGTAGAACTCACCGATACCCTCCTAGCCGGCGCTGACAAAGATTTAACCCAACCCCTTCTGAAACGCGTGAAGCCCCGCTACGAAAACATTTTGTTAAGCACTAAAGTCACCCAAGTCGAGGCCAAACCCGATGGACTGTGGGTCACCTTTGCAGGTGAAAATGCACCTA
>JAHFQG010000074.1 GCA_023266415.1 Francisellaceae bacterium
CCATCTCTTTTTCAGTGCCTGGAAATACATCCACGATTCGATCAATGGTTTTAGCGGCAGATGTGGTATGAAGCGTGGCAAACACCAAGTGCCCTGTTTCAGCGGCGGTCAGAGCTAAGCGAATGGTTTCTAAATCGCGCATTTCCCCCACCAAAATAACGTTTGGATCTTCCCGCAATGCAGCACGCAGAGCTTCATTAAACCCTAGGGTATCTCGATGTAGTTCTCGTTGATTTACAAGACATTTTTTGCTTTCATGGACAAATTCTATGGGATCTTCGATAGTCAGAATATGCCCTCGCACGGTTTCATTGATATAATGAATCATGGCAGCCAAGGTGGTACTTTTTCCAGAACCTGTAGGCCCTGTCACCAACACAATCCCTCGCGGATTTTTGGCGATATCCACAAAAATGGGTGGTGTTTGGAGCTCTTCCAACGTTACTACCTGGGCTGGAATGGTTCTGAGCACTGCGGCCATGCCTCGGTTTTGGTGAAAAACGTTGATCCGAAAGCGGGCCACAGCAGGGATTTGGAAAGAAAAGTCGAGTTCTAAAAATTCCTCAAATGTTTTGCGTTGTTTATCGGTCATGATATCGTACAACAGCTCTTGGACACTCTGTTGATTTAGAACGGGAACATCAATCCGTTTCATATCGCCATCCACGCGGATCATGGGCGGCAACCCCGCCGACAAATGTAAATCGGAAGCCAATTGTTTATGGGAAAAAGCCAACAGCTCTCGAATGTTCATAGGATACCTACCATAAAATCGGAAAACTAACTTAGTTATGAAAAATCTCACGCCTGCCTACGTTAGTATACGCCAACAGATGCTGGTTGCTTGTCAACAAGCCAAGAGAGCGCCCCAAGAGGTGTTATTACTGGCTATCAGTAAATCTCAACCCCCGGAAGCTATTAAAGCCCTATATGAGCTAGGGCAACATCATTTTGGTGAAAATCGCTTGCAAGAGGCCCTTCCCAAAATATTGGCGCTCACCCCACTGCCGCTCATTTGGCATTTTATTGGGCCACTCCAAACCAACAAAATTGCCCGTATTGCCCATCATTTTGACTGGGTTCATTCGATTTGCCGTCTTCAAGAAGCTGAAAAATTGCATGAACATCGTTCTAAGCCTCCTTTGCAGGTGTGTTTACAGGTGAATGTAGGTCTAGAACCTCAAAAACAAGGATTACTACCAGAAATATCCGCTATTCTGCCCCTGGCGCAGACCATAGAAAGAAAGCTGACAAACTTGGTCTTTCGGGGCCTTATGACCATTCTGCCCGCTAATATCCCCCCAGAAACCCAACTAGCCCATTTTAAAACCTTGCAAATGCTTCAACATCACTTACAATCGAAGGGCTTCTTGTGTGATACACTGTCAATGGGTATGTCAGATGACTTCGAAATGGCTATCCAAGCGGGTAGTACTTGTGTTCGTATTGGTCGACGATTATTTGAGGAAAATTGAATGAAAATTGTCATTGCCACTCGAAATCGAGAAAAATTTGAGCAAATCAAAGCCATTTATCGGCAAGTGCCTATTACTCTCATCCCTTTATATACCTGCGATGTGCCTCTGCTGGAAAACCCAGGGCTCAGCTTTGTTGAAAAAGCCCTCGCCAAAGCCAGGCATGCTGCCAAACATACGGGGCTCCCCAGCATTGCGGACGATACGGGTTTGGTTATCGATGCCTTAGGAGGTGCCCCTGGCATTCATTCCTCTCATTATGCCCGTAAAGGGGCCTCTGCCCTTGAAAATCAAGAAAAAGTACTTAAAGCCCTTGCTCCTCTCCCGGAAGAAGACTGCACTGCTCGTTTTTATTCAGCCATTGTGTTTGTACTACATGCGCAAGATCCCATCCCTATCATCTGCCAAGCCGAATGGGAAGGCCGCATTCTCAAACATCCTGCGGGGCCTAGTACAGCTGGCTATGATGCTATTTTTTATCTGCCTGACCAAGGCTGTACCATTGCTGAGCTTTCCGAAGAAAACCGCAATGCGTTAAGCCCTCGGGCCCGTGCATTGCGTAAGTTGGCGACCTACTTGCCTCACCTTGATACTCCCCCACCCCCTGTATGAACCCCATTCCGCTCAGTTTGTACATTCATTTTCCGTGGTGTGTGAAAAAATGTCCGTATTGCGATTTTAACTCTCATGCCCTCAATACCACATTGCCTGAAGAAGCATACATTCAAGCCTTACTGGATGATTGTGATCAAGCTCTCCCCGCTATTTGGGGGCGAAAAATTCATTCCATTTTTATGGGAGGCGGCACACCCAGTTTATTTTCCCCTAAAAGCATTGCCTTCTTGCTGTCACAACTAAGGGCACGATTTAATTTTCATCCTTCCCTTGAAATTACGTTAGAAGCCAACCCTGGCACTGTGGAACAAGCCCGATTTGTGGGATACAAAGAAGCGGGTATTAACCGTATTTCATTGGGGATCCAAAGCTTTCAGGAAGCTGCTTTAAAAGCTTTAGGCCGTATTCACAATGCAAACGAGGCGAAACAAGCTATTGTTGCGGTGCAAAAGGCGGGCTTTACTGATTTTAACCTTGATCTCATGTATGCCCTTCCCCATCAAACGGTTGAACTGGCCTTACAAGATTTAAAAACTGCCTTACAATTTTCGCCTCCGCATCTGTCATGGTATGAGCTTACTTTAGAGCCCAATACCTCTTTTTATCATCATCCGCCCTCTCATCTTCCCAATCACGATTTAGCGGTGGATATAGAGGAAGCGGGTCTTCTTTATTTACAAGAGCAGGGCTTCCGTCGGTATGAAATTTCAGCCTTTGAAAAGCAAAAACCGTGCCATCATAATGTAAATTATTGGATGTTTGGGGACTATCTGGGTATTGGGGCAGGGGCTCATAGTAAACTATCTGACTTTAATACACGCACGATTGTGCGAGAAATGCGGCACAAACACCCAAAAGATTATTTAAACCCTGAGAAACCTTTTATTGTGGAACGACGGGTTGTGTCCGCTGATGAGTTACCGTTTGAATATGCATTGAATACCTTACGGCTGACTCAATCAGTGCCATTGTCTTATTTTAGTGCACGGTCTTTTTTACCCACAGCAGATTTCTTTGCGCCTCTCAAAACGGCTGAGAAAAAAGGCTGGGTAACAGTGACTCAGAGCATGGTTAAAACCACGTCGCTGGGGCAGCGGTTTTTGAATGATTTAACAGCGCTTTTTATACAGTAAGTCTCGTACTATATGCCCTTTCCGCTCTCCCTTTGCTTCAAAAGCCGTCTTAGGTCGTAGATCAGGGGGTGCCCAAGTACCTGCTTCGTAGGCATTTTGAAATTGGGGATGATTTTCCAGCACGGTTTGCATCTGAGTGGCATAATCTTCTACATCGGAGGCGAGATGAAACATGCCGCCTGGCACCAGAATATTCGCAATTTGACTAACAAATTCGGGTTGGACCAAGCGGCGTTTTTGGTGGCGTTTTTTAGGCCAAGGGTCGGGAAAATAGAGGTGCACTTGTGAAAAAGTACCTGGGGTGAAAGTATATTGCAACAGAGGTACCACATCGTGATGATAGAGGCGGATGTTGGTGATGCCTTGTTTTGCCAGGGCATGGAGCACGCGGCCAATCCCAGCCAAATGTACTTCAACACCGATGAAATGGTGGTCGGGGCAGTGGACGGCATTTTGTAACAAACTATCGCCCATGCCAAAGCCGATGTCCAATACCAGGGGTGCTTTTTTCCCAAAAACAGCCTCCCCTGCTTGTAAGGACGTGTCTGCCGATAAAATATACTGTGTGGAAAGAGTTTCCAGTGCAGTTTTTTGAGAGGGGGTCATACGACCCCCACGCGTCACAAAACTTCGGGTGGTACGCCAGAAACCAGTTGATTTTTTGGTCAAATTGAGACACTCTTGAATTAAGAAGGCGCCATTTTAACGAAATTGGGTTGTATTTTAAAGGGATCTTATGCGGAAGTTATTCAAATTACTTTTTTCTTTTGTTGTTTTGGTATTAATTTTAGGGGTCGTTGCTATTATCGGCATCACTCAGTTTGTGAACCCCAATGACTTCAAAAAAGAAATTGCTGCTTTGATGCACAAAAAAACCGGTCGTGTGCTGTCCATTGGCGGAAATATCAAATGGACCTTCTACCCCTGGTTAGGCCTGGAAATGGCAGAGCTACAGCTGGGAAATCGCCCTGGTTTTGACAATCCTTCATTTGCAACGTTAGACCATATCGGATTTCAGGTGAATTTTTGGCATTTACTGCGAGGGCAAATTCGTATCAACCGTATTTTTGTATCTGGACTCAACATCCACCTTACCATCAATGCCAATGGGCAGAACAATTGGGATGATCTGAATAATTCTCGTTTAGCCAACTGTTCTCATCATTCCTATCACCCTTATACCTATGTTCGTTGGGTAGCGATAGAAGGCGCACCCCAAACACCTCCCCCCATTGATATTAATATCAAAACATTAAATTTTGACAAAGCCAACATTACTTTAGAAAACAAACTATCTAAAAATACAATAACGCTGACCAATGCTCATCTGACAGTCAAAAACATTCAACTACAAGATTTATTTCCCATTGAAGGAGCAGGTACATTACAAATACAACCCTTAGGGTTTAAAAATGACTTTGAGTTACAAGGCAAACTTCTGTTGGATATGACACAACACACTTTGGCTTGGTCACCTCTCAATGTTCAACAAACGGTCACGATGCCGTCTCAAACGTCCCTTCATTTGCAATTGACGACTCTAGGTTTTTTTAACTGGAAAGTGGGCAGTGCCCAAGTGGGATCTATCAAAGGGACGCTGGATAAAGCCCCGCTAGAGGCGGATTTAAGCGTTACCGATTTATTCACCCAACCTACATTCACAGGCCATTTTAAAGCGACCCAACTACCGCTGGGGACCATTACGTTTAACACGTTCAAATCTGATATTAAAGGAAAATCCGGTCAAATCACGTTTAGCCCTATGAGCGCCACCTTATATGGGGGGAATATTATGGGAGAAAGTTTTGTTGATATGAACACGCATTTATACAGCACGTCGGGTAAATTTGAGGCCATTGATGTGGCCCAGCTGTTGAAAGACTCTACCGCAATCGATACGCTGAGTGGCAATGCGCAAGGCACATACTATTTTACCTCTCAGGGTGAAGATGCGTCTGCGTTAAAGCAACACTTACATGGCCGCGGCCGATTGCAAGTTCAGCAGGGTGTCTTGACGGGGGTTGATCTCAATTATATATTCGCACAAGCCAAGGCTTTGCTGAAGGGGGTCAAAAACACCGCTTCAGACAACGGTCGCACACAATTTAGTCAACTATCAGCCACAATAGAAGCTCAAGATGGGATCTTACACAACAACGATTTTCGCCTATCGTCCAATACCTTCCAGTTGGTTGGCAAGGGCCAATATCAGCTGCTTGACAATTTCTTGGACTACACCACACAGGTGGTTTTTTATGAGCCATCGGAAACCGATGGATCACCTTCTCTTAAAAAATTACCCTTGGGGCTGCGCATTTCAGGACACCCGCCAAAATTGGTTTATTTACCTGACTTCGAAACGTTATTTAAAACCCTCCTACAACAACAAATTAAAACTCAATCCAATAAAATATTGGACAAACTTTCCTCTGAATTGGGTGCGGATTTTGGAGAAGGCGCTAAAAATGCGTTGGACCGCGGACTGGAAAGTCTCCAAACACTGCCTTTTGAAAATGCCATTCAGAAGCAATAATCTATTAGATACACCCCCACCCTACCCTCCCCCGCTAAGCGGGGGAGGGGAATATGGCATGCGATGAAAACCTGGTGGGCTGACGTTATTCTCTCCTGGTACGCAGAGTATGGTCGGCACGATTTGCCCTGGCAACATCCCTGTACCCCTTATCGCTGTTGGATTTCTGAAATTATGCTCCAACAAACGCAGGTAACCACAGTCATTCCGTATTTTG